>JABHLN010000038.1:0-12286 GCA_018693105.1 Desulfobacterales bacterium
ATCAGATGCCCCACAGATACCAGGTAAAACAAAATTGAAAATTAGAAATAAAACCGTAATTATTTTAACCGGAAAGGTATTTTTTTTTTGAACTTTATAAAAACAGCCGGACATTTATTACCTCCAAATGTGAATAAAAAAATCTCGTTAACTATATAGAAATGACTGGTTAACGAAAGTGTGAAAAAAAATCAACCTATTTCTTCCTTTTAAATGAATATACTTTCTGAATATCTAATCATTTTATGTAATTTCACTGTATATAAATAACATGGAAATTGTTCAAATTATTAAAATTTGAAGATTCTCGCACAATCCCCCCCATACCTGAGATTGCAAACAGGTATGCTTTGTGGTAAATTAAAAAGTATTATTCAAAAATATGTCCATATATTCCTTCAAAAATAATATTAAAGGTACCGACTATGGAAAAACTGGATAAATTATGGGCAATTGTAATAGATGTCTGGAATAATGGATTCATGGAAATCAATTTCGGGATCTATCTTCTTGCCATACTTGTTTTCTTAGTTTTTATTCTCCTTCGCCGCCTGTTCACAAAATTTGTTATGAACCGGATCGAAGCTGTAACGAAAAAAACAAAAAGCGATATCGATGATAATGCTTTTGCTGCAATCGAAGAGCCCATACGGTTTATACCGGTAGTTCTTGGGGTTTTTTTCGCAATTGAATTACTTCCAATCACCGGGCAAACGGAAATTATTGCGAATAACATAATCCGCTCGCTTGTCGTATATGTGTTGTTCTGGGGAGTAGTAAGCCTTGTTGAACCTTTTTCCTTCTTATTAAAAAGATTGGAAAGTATATTCACCGGTCCAATGATAGACTGGCTCGTAAAGACAATAAAAGCATTATTTGTCTTTATAGGGGCTGCCACAATACTCGAGATTTGGGGAATAAAAATCGGACCGATTATCGCTGGTCTTGGGCTTGTTGGTGTGGCTGTTGCTTTAGGTGCTCAGGATCTTTTCAAGAATCTGATTTCAGGAATTCTGGTTATTGTAGAAAAACGTTTCAGCCCGGGGGACTGGATTCGTGTTGATGGAATTGTTGAAGGCACAGTTGAAAAAATAGGATTCAGGTCAACCCTTATCCGGCGTTTTGATAAAGCACCTGTTGTTGTCCCTAACTCAAAATTATCAGACAACCCTGCCATTAACTTCAGTGCTATGAGCCATAGGCGGATTTACTGGTTATTAGGGGTTGAATATGCAACAAGTGTCGAACAGCTTAGACAAATTCGTGATGGAATTGAAAAACATATATTTGAAAATAATGATTTTGCCAAACCTGACGAAGTTCCCACCTTCGTTCGAATTGATCGGTTCAGTGATTCTTCAATAGATATAATGGTGTATTGTTTTACAAAAACAACAAGATGGGGTGAATGGCTGAAAATAAAAGAATCTCTTGCATATAAAATCAAAGAGATTGTCGAAGGTGCCGGCAGCTCTTTTGCATATCCAAGCAGCAGCATATATATTGAGAGCCTTCCAACTGAACAGCCGGAGTTGTTCATACCACCAACTCCTGATTCAGACTAAGGATTCTTCTTGCAGATTATAAAGCATACTGATACTAAAAAACCTCTTATGTGACCATCAGAGTGAAAAAAAATGGTCAGATTATCTAAAAGGTTCTAAAGAAATAATTTGAGGTTTTATATTTATGTCTGCTGATATTGGAGAAATGATAGTAAGAATACCTGTATTGCTGTTTGCAATTACAATACACGAATTTGCTCATGGATATGCCGCAATGCGTCTTGGAGATCCAACGGCAAAACTTCAGGGTCGCCTTTCTTTAAATCCTCTTCCTCATATTGACCCCATAGGAGCAATATGTCTTTTTCTTTTTAATTTCGGATGGGCTAAACCTGTTCCGATAAATCCAAGATATTTCAAAGATATAAGGAAGGGCATAATAATTACAGCTATTGCAGGTCCCCTTGCAAATCTATTAACTGCATTTATTGCAGGTATGCTTATACGTTCCTTCTTTCCGCCGATAAAGATATACCAGATGGTAATGATTTATCTACTTTTAATGAATCTTGGCCTTGGTCTATTCAACCTTTTGCCTATCCCTCCACTTGACGGTTCGAATATCCTTGAAAATATCCTGCCTTATGAAATGGCACGAAAATTTGGGGAATTCAAGCGTTACGGAGCAATAATTCTTATCAGCATAGTAATGCTGGACAACTTTGCCCATACCGGGATATTAAGCAAAATACTAATCAAACCTATTTTTTATCTGGCGTATCTTTTTTCTGATTTACCTATGCTTAGACAATAAGGTAATCATGTTTTTCTCCGCTTAATACTTATGTATCGCTGGTAACTTCGGCTGGCACATGATGCTCTTTTCTCTCAACCATAGAAAGAGCTTCAACAGAGCATACACTATTACAAACGCCGCAACCCACGCAAATATTCCTGTTAACTGATACAACATCTTCTTCAACACTCAGGGCATCAAGGGGGCAGCGTTCTACGCATTCTTCGCAACCGACACAAAGTTCTTCATCAACGGATACTTCAAAGTTAGAGAATGTAAGCATACCCTTACTATCAAGGGCTTTTATAGTTTCTAACAGTCCGCAGCAGCAGCTGCAGCAGTTGCATACGAACCCGGTATCTCCGATATTGTTATTTACATTATGAACGAGTCCGGCATTTTCAGTGACTTTCATTATCTCAAGGCACTCATCTTTTGAAATTCGTTTACCGAAGTTACGATCAACAATGTAATCGGCTCCTTTACCAAGTGAAACACATGAATATTTCGGTATTCCATCGGTACTGCAAGGCTCGCCATCAAGGTATTTGTGATGACGGCAATAACAGATCGATGCTGCAAACGAGTCATGCATATTAATAAGTTCTGTCAGTCTGTCATATGAAAAAATTTCTGAACTTTCAGGCAGTTCCTCCTCTATGGTAATTGTCCTCACAGCATCCGGCGGAAGAATTCTTGACAGGTCTTTGTTTTTTTTCTGAACATACTTCATGATTTCCAGCGTATCCGCTTGAAAATCTGTCATCATTTTAGCTCTTTTACGGTCTCTTGGAGTGTCCCCACCTCTCATAAGAGTGAGTTCAAGAACCCCTGGAAAGAAAGGCTGCAGTGTATAAAGGTATTCTCCATTTTTGTTCTTGTCCGTAAATAAGAGCCCGTTATCCGCCATATCCTCAAGTATTACCACCAGCTTTTTTTCATCACGATCAAATTTTTTTGACAATTGAGCTGCCGTTTCACTTTCCTTGGGGAAATTTGCTGCAATTAACGCATGTTCACTAGTGTAATATTCCTTTAGAAGAGCCATATACTTTTCACTCAACGGCATCTTGACATTTCCCTCGTTCAACCTTTCACCCAATTGTATATAAAGATCATTGCTCATTTATTTTCCCCTTTTTGAAATATTTTAGCATGCTTTTATGCTCTAACGATATTTTATATTGCCAAAACGATAATTTAAAAACTACTCATTTATTATTGTTATTTTAATCTTTTTGTTTTCTTTTCATGCATACTAACTGATTTAAAGGCCTCTTTTTCCAGCTTCACGAAGTATGTCAGCTTCCTGGCCATGAAACAGTTCTCCTGCCTCACCACTGGTTGTTTGACCTGCATCAACAACTAAAGTATGACCGGAAACATAACGTGCTTCATCACTGGCAAGATATAACAGGGCATTGGCAATATCTATTGGATATCCTGCAAAACCCAGGGGTGATGTTGAATCAATTCTTTCGGCTGTTTCTTTCTTATTTGTCGGATCACCTGTAATAACAGCTGAAGTCATTTCTGTTACTATATTTCCAGGAGCAACGGCATTTACCCTAATACCATGTTTGGCCAGTTCTGACCCTACAGATTTTGTAAGGCCTACAACAGCATGCTTAGCTGCAGTATAGGCGTGCGGCCCAAGACCTCCGGCAACTCCTGCAGTACTTGAAAGAGAAAGGATGCTGCCTGATTTTTGAGGGATCATAACCCTTGCGGCGTGCTTCATACCTAAAAATACTCCGCGTAATAACACTGCAATAGTGGTGTCCCACAACTTCACACTCGTCTCGCTTATAGAACCTACCGCACCGACAATACCGGCATTGTTGACAATACAGTCAAGACGGCCGAATTCACTAACGGCTAGGTCAACCGCTGCAGCCACATCATCTTCCTGCGAGACATCAGTCCGGATAAATCGTGCGCTGTCACCAAGCGCTTCTGATAATGCCTGACCAGCATCAACGTCAAGATCGGAAATAATCACAGATGCACCTTCTTCTGCAAATAATCTTGCAGTTCCCGCACCAATTCCACATGCTGCCCCGGTAATAACGGCAACCTTACCTTTCATTCTGTCAGCCATCTTTATTATCCTTTCAATTATGGTTTTAATACTGAATATACACTAAGAAATTGATATCAGCCTTTTTACAGCAGACCATTGAAGACTTACAAATTTCTTTTCAGGTTGTCAATATAAAGAATAACAGGTCCTTATGGCAACCCTGACTTCATCAGCAATTCAGGAGCACCTTTTTCATAAACCATGAATATTAAATAAAATAAAGACCTTTGGATCAAAACAATAAGTCAAAGAAATAATGAAAATACAATTTTAAAAATAAATGAAAATCCTGAATTTCAGCTAAAAAGATAAAATTCCAATATGTGTTGATTTCCTTCTAAAATCTGATAAATAAATTATATTCATTCCTTTAAAAAACAACTAAATTCGGAGGTCATAATGGCAAGCGAAATCTATTATCAGCTAAGAGAGCGTATAGATCAATACTCGGTTGGCTTTGCTGCAACTGAATCCGGTATTGAAATCAAAATTCTGGAAAAACTTTTCACAGAGGAAGAAGCTGAGATGTATTTGAATCTTAAGCTGGAACTTCAGTCTGCAGAGGATATAGCGAAAAAGATAAATAGTGATCCGAAAGTTGTTGAAGAATTACTGCAACGTATGACTGAAAAAGGGCATACTTTCCCCAGATTCCCTAAAAAAGAAAATGAGCCATTTTATTATGCAGCCGCCCCTTATGCACATGGTATTTTAGAACATCAGCTAAAAAGAATGAATAAAGAGATGGCAGATATTCTTGAAGAATATGCACAGGAGGGAAGCGTTACAAGAGGACCTATACCCCTTCGAACCATACCTGTTAACGCTGCTATTGATAACACAACTCGTGTGGCGCCATACGATGATGTAAAAAAGATAATCGCCAGAAAAGACCGTATAGCTGTTTGCGATTGTGTATGCTCTGTATGGCGTCAAACACGCGGGGAAAATTGTGACCAGCCGCTTGAAGTATGCATAAACTTTGATTTCTATGCTGATTATTATGTAGGAAGAGGTATGGGGCGATGGATATCCAAGGATGAAGCCCTGGAAGTACTGGACAAATCTGAAAAGGCAGGCCTTGTTGCCCAGCTCACTAACAGTGAAGACCCTGAAGCCATATGCAACTGCTGTCCGGACTGCTGCGGAATGCTCAGGGGCTACAAAAAGCTTACCGAAATGGGAATGGCACCTGCAACTAATTATTTCTCCCAGGTGGACAGTGAACTTTGCTCCGGTTGCGAAACATGCATTGATCGATGCCCTATGGATGCTATTACCATGGGACAGGAGGACATTGCTGAAATTGATCAAATTTCCTGCATAGGTTGCGGCCTGTGTATCACTACCTGCTCTGATCAGGCCATAAGCTTGGTACAAAAACCCGAAGACCAGATTCAGGTACCCCCTGGCGGCTCTGATTTTATGAGGCCATCAGTTGAATTTGAAAATGATCTCAAACAATAACTTCTTATTTGCAGTAAACAAGGGGCGAGGAGCTGGGCAAGAATATTGATACCTGACTTCAGCCCCTTAGCTTTTCATATCAGGTCCATCTTATTTTACCGGCACACGAATATCTTCCTCTGTGACCCATTTTTCCAGCAATAATGGTTTAATATTGCTGAATACCGGTTTCCAGTCACATTTGGTACTCAATTCTACCCCTTCCATTATCACAGAAACAGGTTCATCCGACGAAACGACAACTACAATAATGTTGTCATGCTCGGCCGTGAACCTTAAGGCGGAATTAAATCGGGCCCCTCTGGATCTGTCTTCACCGGGTATAAATTGTCCGTCCAGAAGACAGGCAAAACCGTGAAGCTTGAGATCGGCACCAATATGCAAAGCGCCATCAACTTTAGAAAAAGATTTTGCCAGATCCAGAAACTCTGAGTTTTGAAGATCGAAAGGTTCTGCAAATGTCTGACCGGAAATAAATACCGGTTTCTTATTGAGATCTATAACAATCGTGCAGCCGTGCTTTTGAGTTCCCGCTCCATGAGCAATATTAGATACAATTTTAAAAAGTTCGGTAGCAGATGACCGATCCATTTCCGATTCAAGCAGGAATTCTTCAACCTGTACAAGTTTTGTTTTGTGAGTTGTAGATTTAAAACTCCCGTCAGAAAAACTGCACACAGGATTACCATTAATCATTAAAAATCCATGTCTCCCGTGATAATCAGCCGTTATGCAAAAACCAGGAATTTCACTTTTGGTAATTCCTATAATTATTTTCCCATCGCATACAAGCTTGCGATCAGAATATTCCACCGCAAGAAGTAATTTTCGAATATGCTTGGAATTTTCCAGGCTGGGCTGTTCTAATTCCGGAAATTCTGTAATAAATTTTATTTTTGGAAATTCACGCCTTTCAACAAAAATCAGTTGACCTTTGGGCCACGCACCTTCTTCAGGAGTTTTTGATATCGCAAGTATGGCATCCAGAACAGGATAGATACGAATCGATGTATCCCATCCTAAACTTACATTCATTTCATCCACCAGGTAATCACGAACTGCATGGGTAGCATATTCCCTTAGAAAGTTTCCCGAAATACCTGTATACAATTCTTCTTCATTAGCAACATCATGAGATAATCGCCATACAGCCTGTTCGAGCCACCTTTCGGTTGGACCGATTGAGCACATGTCAGGATGATGCTCAGTAAACCACATCTGGTAAAAAACAGAACTGGAACGGCCCCCATAGGATATAAGACCGGCCAGTTGAAGGTTTTCTTCACCAACAAGATCGCTAAATTTTTTCTTATCATGTGAAATTGTTGCAGCCTTATGCCAATCATCAGAGTTCAAAAAAAGATTCTTTAATATGGGTTCATGTCCCCTGAGAAGATCCTGAGGGTCGTAAATACGAAGATTACCACCCGGTCTTATTGAATAAATCACTGCTGTCCGGCTCGTACCTGAAAAACGTGATAAACCGTCCTGCAATCCATCTATTGTTTCTTCAATGCATTTATGTACAAAAAAATTGTTCCTCACCGGGTTTCTCCGTTTATTATGATGTTATCTGCGAAGTATTCTGATCCATCTCCATATATTCAAAAGCCCTGCCAGAGCATTTGCTACATATGTCAGTGCACAGGCAAGGAGAATTTTTCTTGCTGCCGGAATATCCTCTTCAGGAATATATTTACCGGAAGAAAGAATCGGAAGTGCACGGTTAAAGCTTGCATCAAACTCGGTTGGAAGTGTGAGCATGTGAACGAATAACGGGATACAAAGAGTTGCAAAGCCTCCTAAAAACATAAGCAGTCCTGCCGCGGGTATTTTGGTAATAACTGCAAATAAAGGAACAACAAGGATAATTAAGGCACCTATCCTTTCCGTTTTAACCGCAAATCCTATCATCCTTGTTCGTGCCCGCAAAGGTTTGAATTTGTCATAATCCTGTATAGCATGCCCTACTTCATGAGCTGCAACTACTACCGCCGTAAGTGTTTTCCTGCCGCATATTTCGGGTGTAAGTCGAATAATCTTATTTTCCGGATCATAGTGATCGCCTATGTCCGTATTTTCAACCTTTACATCCTGTATGTTCATATCGGCGAGGATCAGTTTCGCAAGATCAATTCCGTTGCCTGAAAAATATTCCTTTTTATTATAATTGTTTAAAACCTGTTTTGCCCATAGATTCGGGCCATAAACAATTATAATTACAAATATTCCAATGATAAAAATCATTATGGAAGCAATTTCCTAATTATACCTTCACATTCTTTTTGATTCATAATTTTCGGTACCGGATAATCGGGATTACCTTCCTTTACTGCACGTTCTGCAATCAATGGGATATCCTTTATCTGAATTTCTTTGATAGATGAAGGGATGCCCATATTTTTGTTCATTGCTTTTACTTTTTCAATAAATCTATATGATAATTCTTCATTTGACTCAATAGGGGTTCCGATTCCACCAGCAATCGCAAGTCCGGCCAGTTTTTCTTCTGCATCTTTACGGGAAAACTCTAAAATGTACGGTAAAATCACGGCATTTGCCAAACCATGCGGAACACCGTAAAGCCCGCCCATATTATGCGCAATCGCATGTACATAACCTACACCTGCTCGTGTAAAGGCAACTCCTGCATAGTATGAAGCAAGCGCCATATTGTTGCGCTTCTCAAGGTTTAAACCATCTTTATAAACTTCCTCTAAATTTTCGAAAATCAACTTTGTTGCTTTTTCGGCATTTTCATTTGTTAATTTATTGCCGCATACACCAATATATGCCTCTACAGCATGTGTTAAGGCATCCATTCCGGTGGAAGATGTAATATGGGGCGGTAAACCTACCATTAATTCCGGGTCCAGAGCAGCGACTATTGGTATCAGCTTCATATCAACTATAGCAAATTTTTCATGGGTATCCGGATCTTTAATAACCGCTGCAATAGTAGTTTCTGATCCTGTTCCGGCTGTTGTAGGTATTGTGAATAAGGGCGGTATTTTTCTTCTTACCTTAAACAGGCCTTTCATTACAAGGACAGAACGTTTTGGATTTACAGCTCTTGCCCCTATAGCTTTGGCACAATCCATTGGTGAACCACCGCCAAAAGCTATGATTCCAGCACATTTACCCTCGAGATAAAGCTTGAGTCCATCTTCAACATTTTGAATCGTAGGATTTTCGCTAACGTCATCAAAAACCTTATATTCAACATTATTCTCTTTAAGAGAATTGAATAACCCTTCCAGAAGGTTTAATTCCATCAGCACTTTATCTGTAACCACCAACACATTATTAATCCCTTTTGACTTTACTACTTCAGGTATTTTTAAAGAGGAACCAGCCCCGGTAAACAATTCCGGTTCAGGTAAATTGAAAAGCACCATCATAACTTTTAACGACCCATGCATGGCTCGATAAATAGCTTTTTTAATTGTCCAGATCATTTTGTTTCCCTCCAATTTTTTTACAGATTATCGTTCCTCTGATTTTACTTGAAGCATATCGATAAATTCCGGTAGTAATTGAATATTAACTTTTTTTTCAGACGGCATGTTAAGTAAAGCCTGAAAATAACATCCGGTACAAATGTGAACCATGTAATCTGTTTCCACATTATTAATCATATGATTTAATCCATTCGGCTTGTAACAACATTCAGGTGCACTGATACGGTTGACAGACAAGCCATTTATATTGTTAAACACAGAATCGGTTGATTTTATATCCATGGGTACAGGGGCAAATTTTTTGTGGAGTTTATAACATCCCGCATAATAATCTATTTCCGCTTTTGCTTCCAGTTTTGTAATAGATTCATTTATCACCTGGGGGTAAAACACAATGTCTTCATCAGGGAAAGCATGCTTATATATTGGATAACATGGGGAGCAAAAAATAATAAGTCTTTGAGCTCCCAGTTCTTTTGCTTTTGCAATATTTAATCCAACAAACTCTTTGGACAAAGATCGGCATTCAACTAATCCATCATTATCCCTTGCTTTAATCGACGGACGATAAAGATTGTTCCCGCAGCAATATTCTTTTGAAAGAAAGGTATAGCTCATACCCCCACGGTCCATAATACGGGTCAGCTTTTCCAGAACATTTGGTATGGCACCAAGAATCTGACACCCGGTAACAATAACATTATCGGCTTTACGGTCATATGGGAGATTATTTGCATCCATAACTTCCCTGCGATCGGGGAGAGTTTCACTAGTATTTCCGGTTAAACAGATCAACTCAATAGTTTTAGCATCAATCAGGGGGTTCATTTAATTATTATCCTCTTTATTTATAATAATTTTACTTGTTTTTTGTTATGAAAGACTTGAGATATTGTCTAACCATAAATAAAACATGGTCCATTATTCAAGAGTCGAACAATAAATTCACGTATGGATATTATTTAAATCAAACCGATTATAACAAATAAAAAGCCTTTTTCAAGCTCCAAATCCTTTTCTCTTCCATGCTTCTATTTGACACATAAAACATTTTCAATTATACAACGTCTCAACAAATACATGAACTCTTATAAGAAATTAGAAGCAGGCTTTAGGAGATATTGTAATGAAAGAAGTAGGAAAATTTAACTTCAGTCAGGAAGTTCACCCAGATATTTTCAGAATCACATTACCCCTTTACGGTGAAAAACCGGGACCGGTAAATTCATATCTTTTTATTGGTGACACAATCACACTCCTTGACGTTGGTTCCGCTTTCTCAACTAAACAACTAAAAAGGGCTTTATCGGAGCATAATATAAAGTTCTCAGATATCGACCAGATCATCCTTTCCCACGGTCACCCGGATCATTACGGGGCTGCAAGAAAAATTGTTAAAAAATCATCCGGCAATACTGATATAGCAATCCATTATGACGATGTCATCTGGATCACAATTGGATCAGATGTCCCTGCAAAACAATATGCCGAATTCTACAAGTTGACAGCCATACCTTTCTCACTCCGTCTATTAATGCGAATAATAGATAAAATTTATGCAATAATTGTCAGACCACTCAAGGCTGATCTGATATTGAATGATGGTGACGAAATAATACTCGGTAAATATCAGGGAAAGGTGATAAGTACTCCGGGGCACTCTAAAGGTTCAATATGCATCCATATAAAAGAAGATAATATTTTATTTTCCGGTGACACAATTCTTGGGCACATTACTCCTAATCCTTTTGTTATGCTGGAAGAAAGAAAAGAATCACCAATGCGATCGAGTCAGAAGGAATACTACGACTCTCTACTAAAAATTGAAGCATTATCCCCTGATGTAGTATACCCGGCTCATGGTAAGCGGATCACAGATCTAAAGACCCTGCTTGAAAATTACAGGGAGACATATTCTAAACGCCAGGCTCGTATTCTTAAACTTATATCAGGGAAGGAACAAAACATATATCAGATTGCGCAAAAACTCTTTCCTAAAATAAAAGGAATAATTAAGATGTTAATTGAAGTATATCCTATGATGTCTGAAGTCTACACGCACATCCAGGTACTTCAAGCTGAAAATAAAGTTGATTCAACTATTAACCGAGGTGTAATGAAAGTTGTTGCACGTTGAGAACGAATTTGAATTCTTTAAGGTTTTTTTTATTTATAGAAATTTGAGTGTCAATAGGAATCCTGCTTATTGTATTCCACCAAAATATCTTCTTTTAAGCCTCATGATTATAGCCGTCTACCAACACATTAATTTCCCCTGATTCAACAGAGTAAATCCATCCATGGATGCGTGGTAGAGAGCCTTTCTTATGCAAATTTCGTATAAGCGATAAGCCGCGAAGATGTTTAATTTGCAGTTTAACATTTTCTTCGGAAAGGAGGTCCAGGTGCTCCTTTCTCGAAAGTTTCATTTCATCGGCCACCTGTTTGGCTTTGGCAATAGCACCGCTTGCAATAAGCAGCCAGTCAGCAATATAATGTTCCTCCACCCCCTCAAGCATCGCCTGCACCCCACCGCAATTGTAATGGCCGCAAACTATTATATCAGGGATTTTAAGATGAGTTACGGCATATTCTATAATTGACGCAATGTTGATGTCATTGAAGGCAACAATGTTGGCAATGTTCCGGTGTACGAAGATCGAACCCGGTTTACTACTGGTGATTACGTCCTCTGAAACTCGTGAATCCGAACAACCGATCCATAGTATCTTTGGCTGCTGACTATTGGATAAGTCACTGTAGAAGTCGACATTTTTGTTAAACTCCTCATCAACAAACCTGCGATTACCTGCTAGAAACTCCTCTATCATGGTGTTCCCTCCCAAAGTAATAGTTAGTGCCCATCCAGTCCCGCCAAAGCGGGATTGCCTAATATTTTCGTTATGCTCAAAAAATAATCCTCGGAATATCAAACATATGCCTGTGATTATTTTTTTCGCATGCCTTGATCTTG
>JABHLN010000038.1:12296-30133 GCA_018693105.1 Desulfobacterales bacterium
TCTTCGTTATGCTCAAAAAATAATCCTCGGAATATCAAACATATGCCTGTGGTTATTTTTTTCGCATGCCTTGATCTTGAACAAAAATCCTCACTTCTGGATGGACAATAGTTAATAAAATTCTTCGATATTCTTCCTTAAATAAAACAGGCAAACATACACACCAAAAATAATATATTACCATTAACATAAGAACTCAAAATGATTGGCAAACTAAAATCAAAAAATAACTGCCAGCCAAATAGTTTCAGACTTTGGTTCGGTCCATTCAACCCTGTGCCTGGTATGTGCAGGAATATGAATATAATTCCCTGTTTTTAGCTCAATTATCTCATCACTACCTTCAAACATCATGTGGGCACTTCCTTTTAAAAGCATAACCCACTCATTATGATCCTGATCATACCAGAATCCTTCCGGTGACGTGTGCCCCTTAGAAACAATTCTTTCAATTCTGACACTATCGGTTTTTAATACATCCAGGAATAATTCTTCAGGGATATCGGCAGGAATTGATGAATAAATATTCTGAATATTTTTCATAGATTTTCATCTTTCATTGATGTCGTCATAACCCCCCTGCGGCCAAATTATTATGACATGGTATGTCTCTGATTTTTCAATTCAAAGAAACGATGATTCTTTTTAAGACACCGTCACTGACAAGATCATAACCCAACATTCCCAGATAATAAAAAATAGTAGACCAGAGAACAACAAATATAGTTACCATATATATTATTTTTATTTTCCTGGTACCAAACCTTACTGAAAAAAAAGCACTTACAGGAATACCAATCAATACCGGGGTAAGGAACATTGTTCCGTATAGTCCGTATTTATTCCAGAACCGAATGAATTTTCTATACCTGGGACTAAATCGTTTTCTGTTCTTTCCGGGGAATAGTCTATTAAGCCTTTTACCAATATCCCTGCTGTACCGGAGAAAAAAGACGGTGCTGGTAAGTGCGGCACCCAGATTAAACACGAGCATTTCAATATATGAAAATCCACATGCATAGCTCAAACCTGGGCCTACATAGGTCTTCCATGTACTGAAAAACATTATGGTCAAAGCTTTTAGAATATATATATCATAATCCATTTCAACCTCCAGGCCACATCCAATCACCTCTATTCATGATGTCCCATAAGGAGTCTATTCTTCGGTGTTATATCACCAGGTATCTTCCGGGTTATAATAGTATATCCTTTTGCCCTGAGATGATGAGCTCTTATTACATCAACAGCAAGCGGTCCGTTGATCCAGCCTTCAAGTCCACCGGTATCAGATCGGGATATATCATGACAGCATGGCAATACTGCTAATCTTGCTCCAGCCCCAATAGCCATATCAATTACTTCATCTGTGAGCCGGCCGCAGGCATGTACAGATACTACAAGATCATCATTAAAAACCCTGATATTCTGCATTGGGGCTTCAATATAATGAACACGCCCTTTGAGCCGCGGCCATGTTTCTGTAATGGAATCGGAAAGGTTATAAACATTCTTTGAAATTTTATTATCTACAGCAATTGCTTCAGGGGAGCTATCATCAAGCAGCAGCATAATATGAGCCAGAAGCCCATGGCCACATGCAAGATCAACAATTCTGCCTCCCCGGTATTTCCTCCGTACTCTCCTTGCAAACTCCCATGTTTCATAAAGCTCTTTTCGAGGAAGAGTTCCAGCCATACAAACCGAACGGGCAATTTTTTCAAAAAGAGTATTTCCTGGAAATAACACAAGTTCTTTTTCAGTCAACCTGTTTTTTGTAGACTTTTTCATAGTCTTAAAGAATCTCACTAACACAATTTCAAGATGTGATAGCTTTTGCCATTGCAGCCGCAAGTGTTTTTCCTTCTTCTCCTATAGCTTCAGGTTCAGTGCATGATGGGAGTAAATATTTGCCGGCATTGTTCATATTCATAAAACCGCTGAGGTTGTCAAAAATACCCTGTATAAACTCTGTGTTTTCTTCTATAGGTCCGCCGCAAGTAACCAGGAGTGCTACTTTTTTTCCTTCGAGAAACGACTTGTACTCCGGAGTACCATATCCGAAACACATACAAAAATGCCGGTCAATCAGCGGTTTCATCTGTGCTGTAAAACTCCAGCAATACAGGGGTGAAGCATATACAACTGCATCTGCATCCATCATCTTACCGAAAATAGAATTTGCATCATCATTTTGAACACATCCCGGTTCTTCGGAATCCTCCTGACATTTCATACAACCGATACAGCCTTTAACATCGAAGTCAATTAAATTTATATGCTCAATCTCATGACCGTCCGAAATCTCATCATTAAACATATTGAGAACCTTACCGGTATTCCCTTTTTTTCTTGGACTACCGCAAATTGTTAATATCTTCATACTTCCTCCTATATATTTCTTTTAATAGTATTACTACCACATAATGGTCAACCAAAGACAGTCATTCCTGATGCTTAGTTAGTACCCATCCATAAATGGACAATAGTTAAAACAACAGAAATTAAGACAACTAATATAAACCCCTTTTCCCGGCTTCACGAATGATATCAGCCTCCTGCCCATGGAACATTTCACCAGCTTCAGCACCTGTAGTCTGCCCTGCATCAACAACCAGTGTATGCCCTGAAACATAACGTGCTTCTTCACTGGCAAGATACAACAGGGCATTGGCAACATCTATTGGAAAGCCTGCAATCCCCAAAGGTGACATTGCCTCAATTGCTTCTGCAGTCCCCTCCTCATTAGTTGGATCTCCGGTAACAAGGGCGGATGTCATTACTGTTACAATATTTCCGGGAGCAACAGCATTGACACGAATACCATATTTACCAAGTTCTGAGCCAACCGATTTTGTAAGTCCCACAACAGCATGTTTGGCAGCAGTATAAGCATGTGGCCCCAGTCCCCCGGAAACCCCTGCAGTGCTCGACAGGGAGATGATAGATCCTGATTTTTGAGGAATCATAACACGTGCAGCATGTTTCATGCCTAAGAAAACACCCCGCAGAAGGATGGCGGTAGTAGCGTCCCAGGCATCGACGTTAATTTCACTAATAGAGCCTACAGCACCGATAATACCGGCATTATTTATTATGCAGTCAAGACGGCCGAACTCGCTGACAGCAAGATCAACAGCTGCAGCCACATCATCTTCATTAGTTACATCGGTTTTAATAAACCGGGCTCTGTCACCTATCTCATCCGACATGGCCTTACCTGCTTCTGGCTGGAAGTCTGCAATAACAACCGATGCTCCTTCCTCAACAAACAATTTTGCGGCTCCAGCACCAATTCCACATGCACCCCCGGTAATTACCGCGACTTTATCCTTTACTCTGTTGCCCATTTTTAAATCCTTTCGTTAGTGTTATTGTTTTGATTATATACCAGCAAACAAATCCTGATGGCATCGTAAAAGAGCTAAACCGGCAATGCAATTGTAATTGTGCAGCCGGCTCCGTTATTGTTTGAAGCATGAACTGAACCACCAGTTGAAGTTATAAACTTTTTAACAAGAGAAAGTCCTATTCCGGTACCCCCGGTAGTTCTGGTAAGAGAGTTATCAACACGGTAAAAATCGCCAAATACTTTTTGAAGGGCAAAAGCAGGGATGCCTTGTCCGGTATCTGATAAGCTGATTTTCATACTGTTTCTTTCCTTCATAACGGTCAAAGTTATTTTCCTTACAGGGGCTCCTTTCCCAAACTTCATACTGTTTTCAATCAGGTTTATGAGAACCTGTATCATTACTTCGCGGTCATATTTGAATACGCCTGTATACTTTTTATTTACTTTGAATATAAATCCTTCCTGACGTATTTTTTCCTGCATTACATCCTTTACTTCCTTTACAACTTCATTAAAATCACCTTCCTGTAAATCAAAAATACGCTGATTTTTTTCGAGCTTCGAAAATTCAAGTACGTTATTTATAAGCCTGGACAGTCGGGAGCTTTCAGATCCTATTATTCTGAAATACTCCTGCTCCCTCTCCATATCACGTGCAACACCCTGCTCGATCATTTCTATATACATCCTGATATTAGTAAGTGGTGTTTTGAGTTCATGAGTAACTGATGAAACGAATGTCTGCCGACGTTCCGAAAGCTCTACCTCCACACTAGCGCTACGGTATATAGCATACAAACCAAGAAGTATTACAAAAGCTGTTACAATCATCATTATATTGAGGGTTTTTCTTCCTTCGGAACGTGGAACATTTTCACAGGCAAGAGTTCCCTGGAGAAATGAAAATGGATGTGGAAAAATACGATCAAGTATAAATTTCGGTTTAAAGTTATCCGCTCCTGAATGTATGTCTTTTATCATGCTGTTTCGATTATTTGCTTTCAGGCTCAAACCTGCAAAACGTGCCATGGGCTGATCCTTGAAATGCGAATCAACCAGATACTTCATGAATTTTGAAACGACAAGAACGAACCCCTGACGGTAAATTCGTTTGTTAATTACAACACGACGAAAAATAAAAACCTCATCATCAGTAATAAAAACAGACTGCATAGGTGCAAGTTCGGCCTGATAGTCTTTTTTATTCGGAAGTACAATACTTTTTGCTTCCTCCTTCACATAACCGGTTTGATAATTGTCCTTATTTGTTCCATCATTTCCTTTTCCAGCATCGACCTTTTTATCATAGCTATTAAGGTCTGATATTCCGGAATATTCATTTCCGGTTGCTGTTACTTCTTCATCAGCATCTTTAGCAGCCATAACCTGAGAAGGAGCAGTTGGCATTTTGTACTGTGAAATATTAAGGGCCTGATCTTTTGTGACACGTTCAACCCTTTTTTCTTCCTGGCCAAGTTTGTCTTTTGATTTTCTTGATCTTGAAAAATCAAGATATTTTTCTCCAAACCATGAAGACTTTTTCTCTGGTAGTTTCTGTACTTTTTCGGAAACAGATTTTGGTATCGATGCCTCCCGGGTATCTTCTCTTTCGTATGATACTGTGCGTTTTATGTTGAAGACATTGTTAATGTTTTTTAATCTGGAAACAATATCTTTAATATCAGTGGGCGTATTATCAAGATTTTCAACCATTGGTGTATGAAAGGAACCGTCCGGGTTGTTCTGAATATACCCAAGGATATACAGTATATCAGGAGCATCGGATAGGGGTGACCTTGTGTTTTTTACATTGTTGTTACCAGTAGGACTATAATAATAATTATATTCATCAACAGCACGCCCTTCTTCTTTTACAACTATGTATTCAAGCTCTTTTTCCATTTCATAAAAAAGAGTATCGGCAAAATATCTGAGCGCAGCCATTTCCTCCTGATCAAGACTTTGATACGTCCGCAGCACAAACCATGCAAGAGGTATCGAAATAGACACAAAGAAGACAAGAATATATAGTTTCAGTCTTTTCATTCCACGATCTCCAGCCTGTAACCCTCGCCCCTCACAGTCTGAAGAAAAGACGCAGACTCTTTAAGGACAGTTATTTTTTTTCTCAGCTTCAATATATGAATATCAACAGTTCGGGTTTCAATATCCGCATCAGCATAATTCCAGACATTAATCAAAAGTTCCTTCTTGGAGACTATCCTGTCTCTGAACCTGTAAAGATAAGCAATTATATCCATCTCACGCCGGGTAAGCTCAACACATTTATCCTTATACTCCCCCATAAGGGTTTTACTTCTGAAAACCATACCCTGTATATGAATCTCTTCATCACCAAGATTTTTTCCTGCCCTGCGAAGAATCGATTCCACACGCACCATAAGTTCCCTTAGGGAAAAAGGTTTACTTACATAATCATCAGCCCCTGCTTTAAAACCTGAAACAACATCATCCTCTGCTCCTTTTGCAGTCAGAATAACAATACCCTGGTCCGGTTTTTTCTTCCTGATCTCACGGCAAATGGAAAATCCGTCAAGGGTGGGAAGCATCACATCCAGAATAATTAGATCAAAACTGTCAGCAAGTGCCTTTTCCAGACCTTTTCCACCATCCTCGATACCAGAAGCCTCATACCCGTTAAAGACAAGTACATCAAGAAGACCATTTAAGATGGCTATATCATCTTCCACAACAAGTATCCGTGCCTTGGATTTTTTATCCATACCCCGCATCTTTTATATTCTCCAGAATCCTGTTTTAAAAGTTTATTTACATCTTAAATTATTATCACAAATATTCAAAGCAAAAGTTATGTAAAAACTTAGCCTTATTTTTTTACATTTCTTTGAATTGTATTTCTATTTCAGTGAGTTACAATATATCTTAAAAAATGTACAATGTTTTTTAACACTTAAATGAAAGGAGAAACATCATGAAAAAGGAGCATAAAAAATCGATTATCTTAACACTACTTTTGATTCTAGTCACATTTATAGCCATGGCATATTCAAAAAACAAGGATATTGTCATTCCCGATCAGGTTCAGAAAGATATTGTAAAACTTACAGGAAATCTTTCACAGAATAAAATAGTTACCGGAGGAAACGGCAGGGTAAACCTTTCACTTACATTGCGTGCAAAAGACATAATTAACAAGAACACATGCGACATACAAAATGTCGATATGGTAATCGTTCTTGACCAGAGCGGCTCAATGGGCGGTAAAAAAATATCCGACGCAAGAAGAGCGGTACTAAATCTTTTATCCAGCCTGACTGCAAGAGACCGTTTTGCAATAGTATGTTATTCGAACAGTGCATACAGACTTTCTAGTCTGACTTACGTAACAGGCCCTAACCGGGAGCATCTTGAATCTCTTGTAAGATCTATATCAACCGGTGGCGGGACAAATCTCGGTGCCGGACTTGAAGAAGGGATGAGAATTCTTACAAGAGGGACAAAAAACACTAATCAGAGAAAACTTGTTCTTATTTCAGACGGTCTTGCTAACCAGGGGATTACAAATATTCATACCCTTGGTGACATTGCGGCCAGAGCAGTAAAAGACGAGTTTTCAATAAGCACGGCAGGGGTTGGTAACGATTTTAATGAACAGCTGATGGCCTTGATAGCAGACCGGGGTACAGGAAATTATTATTATATTGAAAATCCCGAAGCATTTGCAGAAGTTTTTTCAAAAGAATATCAAGAGACAAGAAACATTGCCGCAGCATCTATAGAAATCAGAATTCCCCTTTTAAAAGGAATGCACCTGACCGATGCTTCAGGATACCCAATAAAGGTAAAGGGGAATAATGCAGTATTTTACCCCGGGAACCTTCTTTCCGGTCAGTCCAGAAAGCTCTTCCTTACTATCGAAGTTCCTGCTGATAAAGAAGGCTCATTTGAAATAAAAGGTATAAATGCTGTGTACAAACATGAAGACAAAAAATATTCATCAGTTCTTTCGGACCGGTTCATAATCACACAGGTAAAAAGTAAGAAGGAGGCTATGGCTTCTATTGACAAGGATGAATGGGAAGATCGGGTGTTAAAAAATGACTTTAATATGTTAAGGGAAAATATTGCAGCTGACATCAGAGGCGGAAAGAGAAATGATGCATTAAAGCGTATAAATGATTACAAGGTAAAACAGGAATCCATAAATTCTCAAGTAGGTTCCGGCGCTGTTTCAGATAATCTGGAAAAGGAGCTCACGAAAGTACTCAAAACAGTAAAAGACACATTCACCGGTGATAGCCCTTCAGTTGCCCTTAAACAGAAGAAAAACGCCAAAGTTATGCAGTATGAAGGCTACAAGGGAAAACGTGGAAGAAAATAAAAAATCAGTAAAGGAGGACAACATGAGTATAATGACAAGATTTTTAAAGATATTTAAAGCCGATCTTCACGGAGTTATGGACCAACTTGAAGACAAGAGTCTTCTACTTAAGCAGCATTTAAGAGAAATGGAAGAAGCGCTTGAGAAAAAAAGCGAAACCCTTCAGCAGATTATTTCTTCCAGAGATCTTGCAGTAAGAGAAAGAGAAAGACATAATATTGAAACTGAAAAACTGGAAAAGGATATAACTGCTGCAATAGAAAAAAACAAAGATGATGTGGCACGCCTTTTAATAAAAAAAGAAAAAACTCTCAAAAAACATATGGAAAATCTTTGCAGTCATATAGAAACACTTCTACTGGAGATAACTATCATGAAGGATAGTATTGAGAAACAGAGTATTGAATACGATGAGTTAATGCTCAAATCCAGGGAATATTTTCACAGGACCGAACAAAAACAATGGGAAAAAAACCTATCTGAAATAATTCCCTTTAAAATATATGGAGAACCAACAGAAGAAGAAATTGAATTTGATCTTGTTATGCGAAAAGAAAACATCAATCAGGTTATAGGAGGTAGCTAAAATGGGAATTTTAGGGAAACCGGTAAGAACAACAATAATTTACGGTCTTTTATGTGCCATAGTATTTATTCCGGCCAGCACATTACTCAATAATTTTTTCTTATGGCCCATAGCTTTTCGCCTGACCTTATGGACATTTCTTGTTATATATTCAGTTCTTCTGGTGAGATGGGGTAGCGCAAGGATAACGTCAGCATTGTTTCCGCTCTTATTCCTTCTGGCCATAAACTTTATAGAAATCCAGGATACTACATTCATGTTCTTTCTGATTTTTGTTCTCAGCTGGATAAGAAGCGGAGTTTGCTTTAAAACTTCAATCCCGAAAACGATCTGCCTGGAAGCGTTTATAAGTATCGGAGGAGCAGCAGTGGTGCTATATTTATTCCCATTTGGAATCATATCACGGGCGACAGGCATATGGCTTTTCTTCCTTGTTCAGTCTATGTATTTTCCATTCACAGGTGTCACGAACTATAATGAAGAAAAGATCGAAGCTGATGCTTTTGATCAGGCAAAAAGGCATGCAGAAAAAATTATTGCGGATAGATATTTTGTTTAGATAGCTGTATTATACTGTTTCCAATCCTTTGATAATTGCTTTTAATTTTTAAACTGGACTCTGATAAAAGGTTGAAGATTTTTTATAAATAAATTATTTTTCTATTTTGATTAGAAGTTACTCGATTGTCTATACCATAAACAATCGTTTATCATTCGTCGTCTGCAATATTCATGTTATCTATGCTAACGAATCTTAAACGAATGATAATAATAAGGCTTAATAATAGCAGAATAGTCCCCGGTATAAGAAATATCTTTAAATCAGATAGGGAAATTCCAGTTTCAATTATTGCCGAATCATCCTGCTCCTGGTTATAATAAACATCTACAACAGCACCTTCTGGATATTTCCCGGCATGTTTTTCAGCATCTTTATAATTACTGTAACTTGGAGCCATGTATGAAATAGAAAAACCTGAATATTCATTTTCATTTACAACATATTTATAGAACACCTCAGGATAATAGGATGTTGATGACGATCGGCTTGAAATAACTTTTTTTTCTACTCTTGAGGTTTCAATAACGCCTTTTGTTACAGGCCAGGATTTTGTGGCGGATGCCTTGAAATAAAAAAACCCTGCGATAGCAAAGAAAACCACTACAAAAAAAAGACTAATATAGAGTCCTAATGTGGCTTTTAAAATGGCTTCAGGTTTCATTTAATGCTCCAATAAAATCAGGTTTATAATTACTATTATGTACCTGCAAAAAAATAATGAAAAGCAGTATGCCAGACCATTTAAAGCATGTAAACAAAACCTGAAAACGTCAGTGTATATGGCATACATAAACAGACAACGATAATTAGAAGTTTATACCCTGTGTTAGTTCCCATGCTTCATTCAAAACATCTGATATTGATATAGTATAGTTACCACTTATCCCACCCTCAAGAGATCCGTATGCATACGATTTCTTCGAAAGATGCTGTGGCACATCCTCTTTCAGTTTATGATCGAAAACCGGTTTGCAGGTAGCTGCCTTAATTGTTAATTCAGTTACTCCTGAATAAATAGACCAAATTAAGTTAATGCATTTCAAAAAATTCCGAGTACTGAATCATTGCGTTCAATGCGTGCTGTACATAATCAATACGTATCTCCGTTGCCCGTTTATTGAACTTTTCCGAATAGGATGGATGGATAGAAGGCAATTTGCCGATAGCCCGTGGTATTCCACCGACATATTTACCGGATGACACCTGGGAACGAAGAAGAAAACTGATTCCATTGCTGACAATGGATTTTATTTTTCTCCTGAACACCCTTTGTTCATCAGGTAAAAAAGTAAGGGCTGCAAGAAGACCTTCAAGCCTTGTAGCAGTTGGACATGTGGTGCCTCCACGGGATAAACTACCGCAGATGTTCGGTTCTTTACTGCATTCAGGAATGTCTATGAGCATACTCTTACATATCTGTAATGCATGCTGCAATAGTCTTTTACGGGGAATGGGCTGTCTACAGCGGTTATATAACGGAAGGAGTCTTGCTGTTGCTATAAGGGCCCAGTGATCAGCCTCAACAATATCTCTGCCTTCACGTATACGCGCAAGATAAGCAATACTTTCAGCAGCCCCCTGGAGCCATTCAGGATGTGGATCCTTTTCATAAAGCATCAACAGTCCAAGAGCTGCCTCACCCGGATAATAAAGGGATGTCCATTGATCATTTCTTCCACCACGGGACGGAATAAATTTTGAATAAAAGCTTCCGTCAGACTTCTGCATGAACAGGATAAATCGCCCAATTTTTCTCAAAACATCTATAGAAGTAGTACCCTGCTTGATTTTTTCCATGCTGAGAAGGGCTACAAGCCCAAGTCCGGCTCCCCCAAGTTTTGCCTGATAAGGACCTTTACTCAGATTTATTTCAGGGCTTGACCACACTGCAAGCATATCGTCCCGTTCCGACAGTGCTTTAATTGAATTTTTCTTTAAAAACCGTACAGCATGTTTTAGTGTATCAAGCACTTCCTTATCTTTAGTTCTCTGTTCATAGGTTGCCAATGCATATATCGCTCCTGCATGTCTTAAAATGTTGTACTTCGGCAAAAACTTTACTGCCGGATCTATGTTAACCCTGTAAGTAAATTTACCATTTATGTCACAGTTTTTCTTAAGGTAGCCTGCTGACATCATTATTGCTTCATCAATATGCGCTGAATCAAATTGGCTGTTTTTACTCAAAGAACCTGCATTTTCTTTTATATCAATTTCTGAGAATGCAACATTGTTTATACCTATAAATAAGAATATAAAAGAAACAGAGTATAGTATTTGCAGAAATCTATTCATGGTAAAATAAGTCATGTATATAAAACAACATGTTAGAATCCTTTAAAAAATTATTTATTACGGAGACAATCAGATTCATAGTAGTGTAATTTTTTTCTAAGGGCACTAAAGTTTTTAAAAATCAAGGTTAGAAACTCTTTGCAATATCTTTATAGGCAAGCTGTGTTCCACCGAAAATATCAAGGGCACTTCCTACTGTAAAGTCAATATTCCCTTTCCCGAGATCATCAATAAGCATTATATCTTCCATGGAACGGATCCCTCCTGCATAGGTCACAGGCGTTCCGGACCACCTTCCCAGGAGTTCTACAAGAGCTGTTTCAATACCACTGCATTTTCCTTCCACATCAACAGCATGAATAAGGAACTCACTGCAAAAACCTGACAGGTAATCCAGAAGGTCGAAAGAAATTACTTCATCCGTAAAAGTCTGCCAGCGGTTTGTTACTACTTTATATGACTGCCCCTGCCTTCTACAACTTAAATCAAGCACAAGCTTTTCTTTACCTGTAAGTTTAACAAGACTTTTCAATCGTTCTTCATCTATATTTCCGTCATGGAATACCCATGATGTCACAATAACTGCTCCTGCTCCTGAATCAAGCCAGTACGCAGCATTGTCGATATTTATACCGCCGCCGACCTGCATACCTCCCGGCCATGCTGATAGAGCAGCTTGTGTGGCCTTTTCATTACCGGAGCCAAGTTGAATTATATGACCACCGGTAAGTCTGTCTTTACGATACAACTCTGCAAACCATTCTGATGGTTTTTCCGACTGAAAATTAGTTTCAAGTATACCTCCATTCTCATCAGTCAGGGTTGATCCTACTATCTGTTTTACAATCCCCTTGTGAAGATCTATGCATGGCCTGAATCTCATGATTATTACCTGTATCTTTATATTATTACATATTCAGTCTAAAAAACTATCTATCAAATTTTCCATGCTTTGCAAGCTGGTTCAAGATGTTCGGTTATGCTGCAGACAATTGAACATCAAATAAACACAAATACAATTCATATAACCATTTCAATTACGTTTTCAAGTATATCAAGCCCTTCATTTACTTCGTCAGGGGTAACATTAAGGGCAGGAAAGATCCTGATAATATTTCCCTGTGTAACATTGATAAAAAGCCCCTTTTTAAGGCTCTCATCATATATACGGGTTGTCACCTCCGGATCATTAAGTTCCATTGCAATCAGAAGACCTTTACCACGAATATTTGAAATCAGATCAGGATACTTTTCCTTCAATCTACCGAGCCTTGCCATGACTTTTGCACCTGTTTCCTGTACTTTTTCATCAATCCTGTTATCGATAAGATATTTTATAACTGCATATGAAACAGCGCATCCCAAAGGGTTGCCACAATAGGTTCCCCCGTGATCCCCTTTTTCAACCTTTTCGGCTACTTCCTCTGTAACCGCAAAAGCACCTATGGGGAAGCCTCCGGCAAAACCTTTTGCCATGGTAAGGAAATCTACTTTGACATTCATACCGTCAATTGCAAACATGGAGCCTGTACGGCAAAATCCTGTCTGGATCTCATCAATAACCAAAAAAGTATTGTTCTTTTTGCATATATCCGAAACCTTTTCCAGGTAATCATCAGAAGGTATATTCACACCACCTTCACCCTGAATCGGCTCAAGAATGACCGCAGCAACATTTTCATCCATTTCTCCTTTTAATGCATCTATGTCATTAAAAGGAACAAACCTATAGCTCGGCATTAGCGGATTAAATTTTTCCCTGTGAATTGCCTGTCCGGTTGCCGATACAGTACTGATTGTACGGCCATGGAAGCTTTTATTTGTTGAAATAACATCCATGCGAGATGATATCTTTCTTGCCAGTTTAATTACAGCATCATTTGCTTCAGCCCCGCTGTTTGAGAAAAAAACACGGGAGAGATCACCCGGCAGAATTTCATTCATAAGGTTGAGAAGTTTCGCCCTTGCCGGTGAATAAGTCAGGCCTGAACAGGGATTCTGAATAATCTTTCGTGACTGTTCATTTATGGCGTCAATAATTACAGGATTCGAATGACCAATACATGTAACTCCCCAGCCTGATGTAAAATCAATATATTTCTTTCCGTTTTCATCCCATACATAAATACCGTCACCGCGTTCAATAGAAACCTGTATCTTGTTAAAAAACGGAATAAAATATTTGTCTTCTGTTGAGATAGTATCCATTTGCACACCTCTATTCTAAAATATTCAATATAAAAACAACCACATTATAGTACAAAAAATGTAAAAGTTTATTTTAATACATTTTTAAGATAATACCCGGTATACGATTCCTCCAAGTTTACAAGCTCTTCAGGTGTTCCGCAACCAATGACATAACCTCCCTTATCTCCTCCTTCAGGACCAAGATCGATGATATAATCGGCATTTTTTACTACATCAAGATTATGTTCAATCACCACAACACTGTTGCCTGCATCCACGAGCCTGCCAAGAACATTTAATAATTTTTTAATATCAGCCGCATGAAGTCCGGTCGTTGGCTCATCAAGAATATATACCGTTCTACCTGTTCCTTTCTTGCTAAGTTCCCTGGCAAGCTTTATACGCTGGGCTTCACCTCCCGAAAGAGTAGTTGCCGGCTGACCTATATGAATGTATCCCAGCCCGACATCCACAAGGGTTTCAAGTTTCGACTTTATATTCCCGATATTTCTGAAAAAAGCAAGTGATTGATTAACAGTCATATCCAGAACTTCTATGATGTTTTTCCCTTTATATCTCACATCGAGAGTTTCACGGTTGTATCTTAAGCCGTTGCAGACATCACATGTGACATATACATCAGGGAGAAAATGCATTTCAATTTTAATTATTCCATCTCCACTGCATGCCTCACACCTTCCTCCCTTTACATTAAAACTGAAACGTCCCGGCTTATATCCACGCGCTCTGGCTTCAGGAGTTCTTGAGAACAACTCTCTGATAAAAGAAAATACACCGGTATATGTTCCCGGATTGGAGCGGGGAGTTCTGCCTATAGCTGACTGGTCGATATTTACGACCTTATCTATATACTCTATCCCTTCAACACCTTTATGTTTAGCTGCGGGTATTCTTGCATGATATAACCTCTGTGAAAGAATACGATACAGCGTTTCCAGAATAAGCGTCGATTTACCCGAACCTGAAACACCTGTCACACAGACAAAACATCCAAGAGGAAATTCAATATCAATATTTTTAAGGTTGTTTCCCGAAGCCCCTTTTATTTTAAGCCTGTTTCCCTCAATGGATCTTCTTTTTAGAGGGACTTCAATATTTTTCCGGCCTGAAAAATATTGCCCAGTTAATGATTTATCATCATCAAGTAATTCTGCAGGAGTACCAGAAAAAACTACTTCCCCACCATTCATACCTGCTGCAGGGCCCATATCAATCACATAATCTGATGCCATTATTGTCTCTTGATCATGTTCCACGATAAGGACACTGTTACCAAGATCACGCATTTGCAACAGGGTTGACAAAAGGCGCCGATTATCTTTCTGATGAAGACCAATACTCGGTTCATCAAGCACGTATAGTACACCAGTCAGTTTTGACCCGATCTGGGTTGCAAGGCGTATTCGCTGACTTTCACCTCCTGATAGTGTATATGCTGTTCTGTCAATGGTAAGATAACCTAATCCGACATTCTCAAGAAAACCAAGCCTTTCAATAATTTCTTTAAGTATTTTTCCTGCAATCACCTCTTTTTTGCCCTGGAGTTTCAAATCCTTGAAAAACGATAGTGCCTTTTCCACTGAAAATGCTACCACTTCTGATATTGTAGTGTCACCCATCTTTACGGAACTACTTGCCATATTTAATCTTTTACCCTGACATTCTTTGCACGGGCGGAAATTCATGTATCGTCTGATCTCTTCCCTTGCATGATGGGAATCGGTTTCAAGATATCTTCTTTCAAGGTTTGTAATCACACCTTCAAATGTTCTTTTATAAGTAATACGCCGATCACCCCTGTCATAATAAAATTGTATTTCCTCTTCACCTGAACCATAAAGAAGAACCTTTTTAAAAGTTTCAGGAAGCGTTTTGTATGGCGTATAAATGTCAACACCAAAATGTGTTGTCAAGGCATCAAGAAATTCAGCAAACTGCACAGAGTTCCTGTTTGCCCACACAGAGACCGCCCCTTCTCTTATGGAAAGCTCCGGATTTGGTACAACCAGATCAGGGTCAAATTCTGTTGTAGACCCAAGACCGTCACATTTCGGGCAGGCCCCCTGAGGAGAATTAAAAGAAAAACTTGCAGGTGTAAACTCAGGATAGCTTATTCCGCAGGATATACAAGCCGCTTTCTCACTGAAAAGAACAGGTTCTCCGTCAAGAACATCCACAGTTACAAGTCCCTCAGACCTTGAAATCGCGAGTTCTAAAGAATCAGATAACCGTTTCCGAATCTTCTCTTTTACTATAAGACGGTCAACAACCACATCGATATTATGCCTGATTTTTTTATTAAGCTTACTGACAGCGTCAATATCCATGGTTTCCCCGTCCACACGGATACGGGCAAAACCGTCCTTTTTCAACTGCTTGATCAGCTTTTCATGGCTTCCCTTCTGACCTGCAACAAGGGGAGCCAGAATGATAATCCTGGTGCCTTCATGGAAGGCCATAACCCTGTCTACAATCTGGTCAAGGGTCTGAAATGAAATTTCCCTGCCGCAAATATAACAATGCGGGACACCTACCCTTGCATATAGAAGCCTGAGATAATCGTATATCTCGGTAACAGTTCCTACCGTCGATCTCGGATTATGACTTGCGGTCTTCTGTTCTATAGCTATTGCAGGAGAAAGCCCTTCTATCAGATCAACATCAGGTTTTTCCAGTCGTTCAAGAAACTGGCGTGCATATGCTGAAAGTGATTCAACATACCTGCGCTGGCCTTCTGCATAAAGGGTGTCAAATGCAAGAGTCGATTTGCCTGAACCTGAAAGGCCTGTGACTACAACGAGCTTGTTACGCGGAATTTCAACATTTATATTCTTCAGGTTGTGTTGCCTTGCACCACGTATAATAATTTTATCTAATTCCATATTATTTTTTTAAAAAACATGATTTTTGAAACATCAATTAAAAAAATATCAATTGATGTATAAACAAATTTATCGGTTATCCCCTTCGGTTTTGATATCCGAGCATAATGTCTGCATGACTGCCATTTCAATTGCTGCAATAAGACTTCCCGGGTCCGCCTTGCCTTTACCAGCCAGATCATACGCTGTACCGTGATCTACTGAAGTTCTTATAATAGGAAGACCAAGGGTTGTATTGACACCATCTTTGAAATGGATCATCTTAAAAGGGATAAGGCCCTGATCATGATACATGCACACAACAACATCAAAATAACCGTTTAAAGCATTATAAAAAACAGTGTCTGGTGGAAAAGGTCCTTTAACATTAAACCCAGCCCTTTTTAAAATATCTATTGCCGGGACAATCACCTTTTCTTCTTCATCACCAAACATTCCATCCTCTCCGGCATGCGGATTTAATCCAGCGACTGCAACCCTGGGATTCTTTATCCCAAAACGTTTCATTAGCGAGTAGCTTGTTATCTCTACAGTTTTTACAATATTATCAACTGTCAATAAAAGCGGGATATTCTTCAAAGCAGTATGAATCGTCACAAGTACGACTCTTAACCTGTCACCTGCGAGCATCATAACATATTTGTCTGTACCGGTCCGCCTGGCAAATAGTTCTGTATGTCCATGAAATTTACTTCCAGCCATCTTCATGGCAACTTTGTTTATAGGGCATGTAACTACGGCTTTAATTTTTCCAATGACAGCCATATCTATAGCGCTTTCTATATAGTCTATCATAGCCTGACCTGTTAATGCGGTAGGCCGTCCCCATTCAGTCATGCCAAGGTCTGTCCTGCTAAGGACATCTATTCCGCCAAAATCATATTCTCCTTGCGCAGGATCAATGATATTTCTTATTTCAAGTTTACTTGAGGTGTAATCTTTAACCGCCTCCAATATTCGTGCATCACCTATAACCAAGGGACGACATATTTTATAAACTCTTTGGTTGTTTAGAGCAAAATGGATAATTTCCGGGCCGATGCCTACAGGGTCACCCATTGTTATACCTATTACAGGACGTTTCTTATCATTCATTCTCATACCCTTTCTCATATTAGAATTTTTTATTCTACAAAGGCATCACTTATTTTTCAATTAAATAATATATACCTCTGAGGTTAAGTATTCCAAAAAGAAGAAAGTGAAGAATTTGTCGTGAAGTAATTAAAAATAAATGACCTTAAATTGTTCATAACTCCAAATATCAGACGTATCTATCTAAGTTTTTTGGCAAATCTATTAATAGAAAAAAAGAAAGTAATTCAAAGGGGTTAATAACACAATGTAATTTTATTACTATAAATTCAGATAATTGTACATTATCAATAATTAACTTATAATTTTGTCATATAATTTTATTTTGATTTTAAAAAAATAAAAAGGGTTATATTTTTTTGATAATAGACAATAATCGAAGCTTTTACGAGATTTTAAGAGATATGCTTTTTCCTGTCATTCAGGACAATATCACCTAATGTATTTAAAATACATATATATAAAACTCATAGCAGAAAGGTCGTATTTTG
>JABHLN010000039.1 GCA_018693105.1 Desulfobacterales bacterium
GACGTTCGACATACTACATGTATGCCTTCACGCCTTGCCAATCACTATGCCTTGTATATGAAGATTTTTACTTAGCCATCGGTTATACTTTTTACGAGTTCATCAAAGATAGGACCGCAAAAAACCCTGTGATACAGATTAACTACAACGGTTTTGGCAGTATAGTGTATAAAAGCAAAGTGAAATAACTATGAATAGAGAAAATCATATACTCGTGGTGGATGATGAGGAGGATATCCGAGAGCTGGTTGAATATAACCTTGTTCGGGAGGGGTATAGTGTTGAATGCGCTGCCAGTGGGGAAGATGCTTTGAATATGGTTCGTAAACACATGCCGGATTTAATTATTCTGGATCTGATGCTTCCAGGAATAGATGGATTAACCGTTTCACGCGAGCTGAAGAAAAACCCAAAAACCGATGCAATCCCAATCGTTATGCTGACAGCCAAAGGTGAAGAGACAGATATTATAGTAGGACTTGAACTGGGTGCAGATGATTACATCACCAAACCTTTTTCACCAAAAGTGCTTATTGCAAGAATTAAGGCTGTTTTACGTAGAAAAGAGGTCCCTTCACAGGAATCAAAACCTGAAGGCACGGAAGATATGATACATATTCATGAACTTTCTATTCATCCCGGGAGACACGAAGTTTTGATAAACGGGCGGGCTATTGAGTTGACATTTACGGAATTCCAGGTGCTTTATTATCTGGTCAGTCGGCCCGGATGGGTTTCCACACGCACTCAAATTGTAGATGCGGTTCGGGGTGAAGGGTATGCCGTGACTGACAGAAGCGTGGATGTACAGATTGTTGGGTTGAGAAAAAAGCTCGGTCCCTGTGCAGACTATATTCAGACAGTACGTGGTGTGGGATACAGATTCAAGGAAAAGTAATGAAACGAAAAATTCGACTTATATGGCAAATTTACCCATCCTATCTGGCCATAATCCTTATCCCGCTGATTGCAGTTAGTATATACACGTCCGGGCACCTACGCCAATTTTATCTTGAGCAGACAAAAAAAAGCATGGAGATTCAGGCCCTGCTGCTCGAAAAACAGATATTACCCCATCTTTTGCCTTTGGATACCGGGCGAATTGAAACATTGTGCAATAATGCAGGTATAAGTATTGACACACGTTTTACTCTTATTTTGACAAGTGGAAAAGTTGTAGGGGATTCTTTGAAGCACCCTTCAAAAATGGACAATCATCGGGACAGACCTGAAATCATAGATGCAGTCGCCGGGTATACCGGTTCTTCAATTCGATATAGCGCTACCTTAAATAAAAGAATGATGTACATTGCAAAACCTGTAAAGCAAAACAATGCTATCCTTGCAATTATTCGGACCTCCATACCTGTGACTGCTGTTGATCAAGCGATGAAGGACATCCGTAGGAGGATTATGGCAGGTGGTATAATTGTGGCAGTCCTGGCGTCTTTACTCTGTTTTTATGTGTCCAGAAGAATTATCCGTCCTATTGAAGAGATGCGTCAGGGGGCGGACAGGTTTGCTAAAGGAGCTTTGGACTACAGATTGTTTCAGCCGAGGACACTGGAATTGGCAGGTCTTGCTGATGCCATGAATCAAATGGCTAAAGATCTTGAAGATCGAATGAAAGCAGTAATCAGCCAAAGGAACGAGTATGAAGCTGTTTTAACGAGCATGGTTGAGGGAGTAATAGCTATAGATGAAAATGAACATGTAATAAGTGTTAATCGTTCAGCAGCACGAATACTTGATATTGACCCGGTTGTGATAAAAGGCCGAAGTATTCATGACGTTATTAGAAATAATGATCTGCATCGATTTGTTGCGGAAACACTTGCTAAAGGTTCTCAAATAGAGGGTGACGTTATAATTTTCCGAAAAAAGGAACAGATCATCAATACGCAATGCATTCCTTTGTATGATTCCATAGAAAAACGTATTGGCATGCTGGTAGTGCTGAACGATGTTACAAAAATCCGGCATCTGGAAAAAGTCAGGCAGGATTTTGTGGCTAATGTGTCCCATGAAATAAGAACTCCTCTGACAACAATTAAAGGTTTCGTAGAAACAATTCTTAACAACTTTGATGAGGATCGTACTGAGACACAGCGTTTTTTAAATATCGCTCTTAAGCATGTTGATCGATTAAATGCGATTGTTGAAGATCTGTTGACACTTGCTAAAATTGAGCAGAAAGATGAAACAAAAGAGATGAATCTTTCTGAAATATGTGTCGGTGATGTGATTGAAACCGCCATCCAGGTAATTAATTCAAAAGCAATAGACAAATCAATTCAAATTGATCTGTCGTGCGATACAGACGCAATTATTAATATTGATGTTCCCTTGATTGAACAGGCCCTTATAAACCTTCTTGACAATGCTATAAAATACAGCCCTGAAAACAGCCGTATCCAAGTTCAAGCTGATTTGAATGATTCCGATGTTCATATTTGTATTACCGATGAGGGGATGGGAATTTCAAAAGAACACCTGCCAAGGCTTTTTGAAAGGTTTTATCGGGTGGATAAAGCCAGAAGCAGAAATCTCGGGGGAACAGGACTTGGCCTTGCTATTGTTAAGCATATTATTATTGCCCATTCTGGAAGGGTCTCAGTAAAAAGCAGTACGGGTCAGGGAAGTGCTTTTAGTATATATCTGCAAAAAAATAGTGAGGGTTGATTAAAAAAAGATTATTATGCCTTTTTAAAGGTGTGATAATCTTTATTTCCTTGACACAATCCTATGGCTTTCCTATAAAGATCATTTGCAATTGAACAATTGATAACCTTTTAAATTATAAGGATAATTTGATATACCAAATACTGATATATCTTACCTGAAAAATAAATATTTATTAATACGGGAATAAAAAAATTATATGAAAATTGCACTTGTAGCACCACCTTACCCTTTGGAAGAAGCACCTTCACCGCCTCTCGGAATATGCTATGTTGCTGCAGTGTGCGAAGAAGCAGGAGCTGAAGTAAGAATTTTTGATTATATTGTAAGGCATTATACTCCGGAAAAGTTAAAAAAAGAGCTGGATTCATTCAATCCGGATATTATCGGGTCAACTTCTGTAACAATGAATTTTCCCGCAGCAGCAGATATTATAAGAACTGCGAAAAGGCTTAACCCTTCACTTATTACAATGATGGGCGGCCCCCATGTATCATTTGATATTGATAATACATTAAACCGATATCCTGAGATTGATCTCATAGTTGTCGGGGAAAGTGAGATCACACTTAAAGAACTTATTCCGGTGATTAAAAATAAAAGCTCGTGGACAGATATCAAAGGAATAGCTTTCAGGAAAGATAACGGAATTTTTAAGACAGAATCAAGAGGTTTAATGAAGGATATTGAAAAAGTCACCCTTCCTGCTCGGCACCTTTTACCCATGTCCCGATATCATGCCCTTGGATTTCCGGTAAGTATTATTACAAGCAGGGGTTGTCCCAATAAGTGTATATTTTGTCTTGGAAGGAAAATGGTAGGAATGAAGGTGCGCTATAGATCTCCTGAATCGGTTTTAGATGAAATAGAACATATTCTTTCCTATGGTTTTACCAGGATAAACATTGCAGATGACTTTTTTACAGCAAATAAAAAGAGAGTTCGTCTGATTTGTGAAGAAATTTTGAAAAGAAATATTGATTTTACCTGGAGTGCATTTGCAAGGGTGGACTCTGTTGATGTACCGACTCTTGAGCTTATGAAAAAAGCCGGGTGTGATACTGTGAGTTTCGGTATAGAATCCGGCAATCAGGAAATGCTGAAAAGGGTAAAGAAAGGCATAACTCTTGAACAGGCGAGGAGAGCTTTTAAAGCCTGTAATGACGTGGGTATGGTAGCCCATGCCTCGTTTATGATCGGACTGCCTGGAGAAACAGAGCAGACATTAAAAGATTCGACCGATTTTGCAGAAGAACTCGGCATTGATTATTCTTATCATTTTCTTGCGCCTTTTCCGGGGACGACAATCAGGGAGGAAAAAGAGAATTATGATATAGAGTTTTTAACCGATGATTGGAACCGTTATGATGCCAATAAGCCGATTGTAAATACTTCCTGTTTGAGCGCTGAAGATATGGAGAGTTTTGCAGCTTTTTTTGAAAAAGAACATGAGAAAAACTGGGAAAATGTAAAAGAAAGATACAAGAAGGGTGAGTGTACCGATTTTGAAACACTTCTCGTCGAAGGCTATCCAAGGATGGGTTTTATATATAAGGTCTTATCTTCTGACTTAATTGAAGATAACGGTTTTTATAAAGTAAACTCATCATCTGATCAGGTTGTGGAGCTTTCGAAAAGAGTAGCTGAAGCAGCTGATTTGGAGAAGGGTTTTGTTACCAAGATTTTAAAAAGTCTGTCTGAATCCGGTTATCTGAAATTCAATCGAAATGAAGATATGATTGAATGGTTCTGGACTCATAATAACAGGATGGATGTTTTTAGGAGTACTGAACGGAGATGATTTGAAAATAGTTACAAACTGAAATCTGCTTGATTTAAAACACATCAATGATGATATCTGTAATTCAGTAGTGTTTACTTCATCAAGGATACCTGCAAGATATCTTTAGCTCAAAGAGATTTTTTTAATATACAACACCTTGTGTTTTATCACCGAATCATTTATAAAAAAATTTATTGAACACCAATTTACTTCTACCCGATCTGATTACTTACGCCGGCAGATAACTATAGTCTGTTAATTAACCAGACTTTTTTTAAGACTACATTTAGTATTCTGAAATTTCAAAGAATTCATGTATCATGCAAGTAATAGCAACTTTGATGAAGTCGTAAAAAGTTCGGAATGGTAGTTTTTGATACGGCTGGAATTTTACTGTATTTCAAGATTACATGATGAAACGTGGATTTAAATGGAGAATATAATGAAAGAAGCAAGTCAACAAGACGAGCTCGAACTATCTGCGGATTACTTTAAGGTTCTCTATAGACGACTTTATCAAGGAGCCCTTGTCCGCTCTGGAGCTAGCGCGGTTATGTGGCTGTTCGCATTGATCTCTTATCTTACAAACGAAACCAAAATAAATCACTTTACAGGTGTCTCTCTGTCAGTACTATATCTCATTTTAATTAATCCTCCCACGTTGATGATATTAAAGCGAGTAAAGAGCATACGCTCATTCAAACGTATTTCACTTTTGATCAATATTCTTGAGGTTATTGGCTACACTGCAATTATCTACAGCCTGGGGGGAGTCGAGGCCACATTCCTCACCCCTATCTATGCCGCTGTAATTGTGTACGTGGGTGTTTTGGGGCCGCGTAACTATTCCTACGTCATCGCCAGTATCTGTTCTGTGGCTTTCAGCTTCGTGGTGGTTTCGGAGTACTTTGGTTTTTTGCCAATCCAACGTGTAGTCGCCTCTTTTAATGCTCCATCGCTGACCATTATTACCCGCCTATCAGTCGTCATCGGGTTACTATTTGTCGTGGCATACATTTCTGCTCTGACTTCCAAAATCCTGAAAAAGAGTAAAAAGGAATTGCATGAACAGAATCTTGAACTTTCGGTGAAAACCGCATCACTGGAAAATGTTGAGATGAAATTGCGGGACTCAAAGAAATACCTGGAGAAAGGTATCGAAGAAAGAACACGAGAACTCAAGATAGTTAACGATCGCCTGGAAGCGGACATTACCAGGCGGAAACAGACAGAGGAAGCCTTGCTGAAGAGTGAGAAAAAATACCGTCTTCATTTTGAAAATATCTCCGACGTTATCTATTCTATCGATAGGAATTTCAAGATTCTCAGTGTTTCGCCGTCTGTGGAGAGGTTGCTTGGTTATAGGCCAGAGGAGCTTATTGGCAATCGTTTTCAGGACTTCAATGTTCTGGCTCCGGATAACTATGGAAACGCCTATAATGATATTATGCGTGTATTCTCTGGGGAAACCATACCATCCTCAATATATGAGTTTATTGCAAAAGATGGAAAGAAATTAATTGGCGAGGTTAGCGGAACCCCTGTTTATAATAATGGCAAGGTAGTTTCTATAGTTTCCGTTGCGAGAGATATAACAGAGAAAAAGGCTTTTGAGGATCAACTCCGGCAGGCACAAAAAATGGAATCTATTGGCACCCTGACCGGCGGCATCGCCCATGATTTTAATAATATTCTGGGTATTATTATTGGAAATACGGAACTGGCATTAAATGATGTTCCGGAGTTGACCCAGGCCTATTACAGCCTTGAAGAGATCAAAATAGCCAGCACAAGAGCAACAAATATTGTAAAGCATCTTCTCAGCTTCAGTCGTAAGACCGACCATAAACTGCAACCCATAGAGATTGCCCTGGTCATAAAAGATGCACTCAAATTTTTGCGATCAATGATTCCCACCACCATCGATATTCAGCAGGATATTCTGGCCACGGGTGATACTATTCTGGCAAACCCAACCCATATAAACCAGGTCATGATGAACCTGTGTATCAACGCTTCCCATTCTATGGAACAAAACGACGGGAATATTACAGTCAATGCGGAACAGGTGACTCTGGACAATAATTTGACTGAGGACTACCCTGACTTGAGAAGCGGCAAGTATGTCAAGGTAACGGTAAGCGATACAGGCCCGGGAATAGACCCTGAAATCATCGACCGAATATTCGATCCCTACTTTACAACCAAAGAAGTTGGAAAAGGTTCAGGAATGGGCTTGGCAGTAGTTCTCGGTATTGTTAAAAATCATAATGGTGCCATTTCTGTTGACAGCAAACCGGGCCAGGGCACCACATTCAAAATTCTTTTCCCAGTGACTACCGAAAAACCGGAGATTGAAAAGGATACAACCGAGGAACTTCTGATGGGTAGTGAAACATTGCTTTTTATTGATGATGAACCGTCGATTGTAAGTATGGTTCAGAGGATGCTGGGGAGACTAGGTTATCAAGTTGAGACCCAAACGAGCTCAGTAGAAGCATTAGAGCAGTTTCAGACGAAACCTGATCACTTCGATCTGGTAATAACCGACATGACCATGCCGCAAATGACCGGTTTCATATTATCAGAAAAGATCATGAAAATCCGCCCTGATATTCCTGTCATCATCTGCACAGGCAACAGTGCTCTGATCGACGAAGAAAGGGCAAAGCAGATGGGAATAGCTGCCTATATCATGAAACCGATCATTTTGACGAAAATATCAAAGACCATTCGCGAAGTGCTGGATAGGACGAAAATCTCTTCTCAACAATAATTATCCTAATCGTAACATCTAACTACCCTGAAGAATTCAACACTACCAAGCATATACTTGAATTGTTTATTATTGAATCATCCGCTTAATAGTCCACATCTGTCTAATCAAATTTTAACATGGGATTATCGAAACTATTCTGCATTTTTTCGAGATTAACACAATATTCAGCGTTGGAAGGATATGTTCGAAATTTGTGATATCTGTATGATATCTTTAAAACAGGGATTTTCACTTCTTCTTTGATCTATGCAAGATATCAATACCCCCCCTTAATTTTTTGAATGAAGATTATCAGTTTTATTCCGATCAATTTTCTGTTAGTTTACAACATGGTTTCAAGCAAATATTTTTAAATAAACGAAGGGAGTTTAGCTATAAATGACCGATGAGCTTATTAAAAATGGAAGTCACTTTAGAATTGTTTTTGATTTGATGCCGATACCAGTCTTCATTTTGGATTCGGACCTTAAGGTAATAAGTGCGAACAAACAGTCTTTAGATTTTTTTAGGCCGAATGGTGGTTTCGTTCAACGATGTTTATGCGGTGAGATGCTAAATTGTCTTAACGCCCTTAAATCCGAAAAAAAATGTGGTAAAACTAAGTTCTGCCCAGATTGTGTGCTGAATAATGCCATTAAGGAGTCAATTGCAGGTAAAAAGGTTTTTCGTCAAAAATATGATATGCTTTTGAAATTAAATGGTTCAATACAGCCTGTAACCTTTTTAGTTACTGCTTCACCATTCCAAGATAATGGTAGTAATTATTCACTTATTGCTCTTGAAGATATTACAGAATTAACAGAACTTCGAGATATAATTCCGATGTGCTCAGCATGCAAAAAAATTAGAGATGATGAAGGCTTATGGGAAAACGTTGAGACATATATGAAGAGATATACCAACCTCGATTTTAGTCATGGAATTTGTCCGGATTGTGCTAAAAGATTATATCCCGACGTGGATATATATGAAGATACCGAGTAAAGTCATGAAAATTGAATAATAATTAATGATTACCGTGGCAGTAAGAAAATAGATTTAGTCATAGACACAGATGTATAAAGATATTTTACTCTGCTGACATGTCAGATTAAAAGATGATATCTGTTATTAATGATTTTTTACTTCACTGTTGATAAATGCAAGATATCTGCACCACTTGACATGCCGAATTTTTATTACTATAAATTATAGCAAAACACACCAACGTAACCTGCAGAATCATTCCCATTTTTAAGAATTGGAGCTTTTTGAAATGGTTTATAAGCCTAACTATAAAGAATTAAAACTCGTGTGTAGAGAAATCAAAGCCCTCTTTCAATCATTTGTATATAATGAGCAGAATAAAGTTAAGTAACAACGGTATAGGATTGCCTGGGGATATAGATTTCAAAGTGAATAAATAATTCGAAATATCTTGTGAGAATGCTAAAAAACCCATTGATGCAGGTAGAATAAAATGGCCATATTTTTTATCATCCATTTTAAGGATAATCATGTTATCTCAAAACATCATACTTCATTCGGCTGGATCATTATCGGTAGCGGTATTGGCCCTGATCATGTTGATCTTGCAGGTTCTTTTCTTTTCCAGAAATCCTGAAAAAATATGGTTCGCCTGGAGTGCAGCTATCTCATTATCAGCCTTACTCTATTCGATAGGTGTCTTCCTTGAATATAACACCCCTGAGGGACCCCTCAACAGATTTTCTGGCCTGTTGGAATATACGGCAATTATTTGTTTGATTCACTGTTTGTACGGATTTACTTTTTCCTATCTTGTCATTGAAAGCAAACTATACCATACGATAGCCAGCATTTGTCACGGTCTTATTCTAATCTTTCTATGGTCCACAAATATTATCGTGTCTGAAAGTTTCACCACTCGAAACTTTATTGGTTTAGAATCCCCTTATATTGAACCTGCCCTTGGACCCCTTGGTTTTGTGTTTGTGCTTTATGCGGCCATATCTGGCGTGATCGCGATGATAATCTGGATAAAACACAAAAGTCCCGAAAAGAAACAGAGCACTTTTCTATTAGGAATGAGTTTTTGGCTTCTGTTAGGTATTCATGATGGTCTGGTCTCCATGGGTATTCCTATTTTTCAATATTTGATGGAATACGGATTCATAGGATTTGCCATGATTATTCTCTGGGTCGTATTTAAAAACTATTTGGAAATAGGGGAGGATGAAAAATATCGTGTGATCACAGAATTCGCACATGATTGTATACTGGTTATACAAGATCATAAAATAGTTCTTAAAAACCAGGCATATCAAGATTTTATCGGAAGGTTTTTATCCGACCCGGCGACAAATAACTTTCTTAATATTATAGCGTCAGAAGATCAAAAAATAGTACTGGAGAACTACAACACCATTATGGCAGGTGGCCACCAGACTAATCCACAGACTGTTCGCATTAGGAGCGAGGATATAGAACAGAGATTTGTAGAAATTACATCAAGCCCCATTCAATACAGAGATAAACATGCTGTCTTATCCATCATGAGGGACATCACCGAACGCAAACGGGCCGATGAAGAACGCGAGCAACTCCAGGTCCAATTGAATCAGGCACACAAAATGGAAGCTATAGGAACCTTGGCCGGTGGCGTTGCCCATCAGTTCAATAATGCTTTATCCGTAATCACAATGGGCGTTGACCTGCTTAAGGCAGAGTTGCCGGATAATGAGCTCATTGACAATTATATTGAGCTAATGAAGGGATCAACTGATCGGATGGCTCAATTAACAGCCCAACTTTTAGCCTATGCCAGAGGAGGGAAATATCAGGCTAAAATTATATCATTAAATGACTTTATCGAAAATACCCTTCCAGTAATACAGCATAATATCGATCCTGCCATAAGTATGAATAAGGATCTGGTATACGACATTCTGAATGTAAGTGCTGACCAATTTCAGATGCAGATGGTTCTGTCTGCTGTTATGGCCAATGCATCAGAAGCTTTAAAAGGCAAAGGTTTCATACGGATCACTACCAGAAAAGAAGAAATTGATGAGGAGTTTGCAAAACACCATATAGGGATTAAACCCGGACCCTATGTTTATCTCACGATTGAGGATAATGGGAAAGGCATGGATGAGGAGACAAGAAACAGAATATTTGAGCCTTTTTTTACCACCAAATTTGAGGGCCATGGACTTGGTATGGCGGCAGTATTTGGTATTATCAAAAATCATGATGGATGGATTTTTGTCGATTCTGATATAGGAATTGGGACTGTGGTCCGTATCTATCTTCCATTAATAGAAAAGCAGTTAGAGGAATTTAAAAAACCAAAAGTAGAACCAGTAAAAGGTACCGGCACTGTACTGCTGATCGAAGACGAAGAAAAGGTTATGAAGGTAAGTCGGGCGTTAATAGAAAGACTGGGTTACAAAGTTTTTGGGGCTATGACAGGTAAAGAGGCAGTTAAGATAGCTAAGAATTTCCATGGTGAAATTGATTTGGCAATTCTCGATATAGTTTTACCGGATATGGGTGGAAAAGCGATCTACCCGCTTATTATGGAAGCATGTCCGAATCTAAAAGTTATCGTTTGCAGTGGGTATTCAATAGATGGCCCTGCTCAAGAAATATTGGATGCCGGTGCTCAAGGCTTTATTCAGAAACCATATAATGCCATTGAATTATCAGAAAAATTGAATACGATATTGAAAGGTAGACAATAGATCTTGGTAAAAGGAGATATTCAATATAGAAATTATTCTGCCTTTTTATTTTCATAGTGAACACAATATGTAGGGCGTATAGATATACTCAAAAGTTATGGTAACTTTATGCTGTATGGATGCTTTAAAGTTGTGTTTTTAGATATCAATAAAGCCTGTTTGCATAATATATATTGGTTTGATTTTGTTTATTAAATATTAGGCAAGGATACTTTAGGAGATGATATTAAAATAAATTTGGGTGAATCCTTGATGTACTATATGTATTCAAGCAGGTTAATCTCAACATAGAGAGATTAACCTGCTTGAACTTGAAAAATTTTTTTTTAAAAGCTCCAAGAAGAATATTTTAAGGTGGGTAGTTATTTATCCGTTTTTGCTTTCAAATAATTTCATGAAATCAACAAGAGCATTTATAGAATCTATAGATGTCGCATTATAAATTGAAGCACGGCAACCGCCAACTGAACGATGGCCTTTCAGTCCTCCCATTTCATTTTCCAGAGCTTCCTTTACAAATTTTGCTTCCAGTTCCTCGTTTGGAAGTCTGAATGTTACATTCATTAACGAACGGCTCCCCTTTTCAGCGGTTCCATTATAAAAATCACTTGAATCAAACATGTTGTATAAAATACCCGCTTTATTTTGATTTATTTCTTCCATTTTCTCAAGACCGCCTATGGTCTCTTCAAGCCATTTCATTACCAGGTGAATTGTATATATTGAAAAACATGGAGGCGTATTATACATTGAGTTCTTGGAAGAATAGGTCGTATATTTTAGCATGGACGGAATTGTGTCCGGTACCATCTCGAGCATGTCTTTACGGATAATAACCATGCAGACACCTGCAGGTCCGATGTTTTTCTGAGCTCCCGCATAAATTAGACCAAACTTATCAACATCAAGGGGTCTGCACATAATATCGGAAGACATATCGGAAATAATCGGAACCCCTTTTGTATCAGGAAAGGATGCCCACTGTGTTCCTTTTATTGTGTTGTTAGATGTAATGTGGGCAAAGGCCGCTTCGCTGTTAAAATCAATATTTTCAGGGATATATGAAAAATTCTTGTCTTCCGAAGAGGCGACAACATTTATTTTTTTACCCTGAATTTCGGTTTCTTTAATGGCTTTAGTTGACCATGTTCCTGTATTAACGTAATCGGCTGTATTTCCGTTAGTAAGGAAATTCATCGGGATCATGCAAAACTGCATGCTTGCACCACCCTGAATAAAAAGAACTTCGTAGTTATCATCAAGTTTAAGCAGACGCTTTGTTCTTTCAACAGCATCATTAATAACTTCATCAAACCATTTTGATCTATGACTGATCTCTGTGACGGACATGCCGGAACCTTTGAAGTCAAGAAATGAATTCTGGATTTCTTCAAGAACCGGAAGCGGTAACGCGGCTGGCCCAGCGTTAAAGTTGTGAATTCTTTTAGTACTCATGTTTTACTCCTTTATTATAATGCTTATAGAGCATATTGTTTGCATTTTTAAATATTTAAAAAATATACATTAAAATAATGTTCACGGAAAACAAATATTTAGTTTAGATAAATCCTTTATATTAATATATGTTTATATTAAGTCAATCAGTTTTTATAATATATTGTTATATGCCGTTTCATTGGTTATTCTTTTTACGAAAACATCAATTATTGATGAACTCGTAAAAATATGAAATTTGGAGTAAAATATTGTGAAGTGTTGACAAATAGCTCATATTTGCCTTAATTGCTTTATGTTAATATATAAGGGATTACTTTTATATGCTGGCTGCCATAGCCAGTTGTCAATACATAACATCTCCCGGAAAGTGATCGATGACTTTTTGAGAGGAACAACTACTTTATTTATAAGGCATTGAAATGAAAATATATAAATATCCTTCTAAATCTGCAGATAAAAGAGTGGAGTCTGTTGTAAACAGAGGCCTTGGTTTTTCAAAAAAAGATTACCAGGATGTTACACGCATATTGGAAAATGTGAGAAAAAACGGTGACAAGGCTCTAATGGAATACACGAACCGTTTTGATTCTCCTGATCTCGATGCAAAATCTATCCGTGTAACAGACAATGAAATTAAGGATGCCGCAACTAAAGTCGATAAAACATTTGTTCGCTCCTTAAATCGTGCTGCAAGGCAGATTGAGTCGTTTCACAATCAGCAGTCTTCAAAGTCATGGATTACGACTGAAAGACCGGGTGTTTTACTTGGTCAACTTGTAAACCCTGTAGATGCTGCCGGAATTTATGTTCCTGGTGCAAAAGGTGGTAAGACACCCCTTGTGTCATCTGTGCTGATGGGGGCAATTCCTGCCAAGGTTGCAGGTGTGAAAAATATATCTATGGTTACACCGCCTACCAAAAGCGGAAAAATAAACCCACACCTGCTTGTTGCAGCAAAAAAGGTGGGAATAGATAATGTATACAAATGCGGCAGTGCCTGGGCGATTGGAGCTTTAACATACGGCACTGAAACTATAGAAAAAGTTGATGTTATTGTTGGACCCGGAAATATTTATGTTACCCTGGCAAAGAAAATTGTGTCCGGAACCGTAGGTATCGACATGATAGCAGGGCCTAGTGAAATTCTGGTAATTGGAGATGACACAGCAAATCCTGAATATATAGCAGCTGACCTTTTATCCCAGGCAGAGCATGACCTCCTTGCATCGGCAATACTTGTAACCAATTCAGATGTTTTAGCCACCGGAGTTGTAGCAGCATTGAGCAGGCAGATAAAAATGCTTAAAAGAAAAGATATTGCTGAAAAATCACTGGCAAAATATGGTGCAATAATGGTAGTGTCGGATCTGAATATTGCCATTGAACTTTCCAACAGGTGTGCACCGGAACATCTTGAGCTGCATATAAAGGATCCATTTGAATATATAGGACAGATACGTAATGCCGGCGCTGTTTTTGTGGGCGATCATACACCGGAACCTGTTGGTGACTATATTGCCGGGCCAAACCATGTGCTTCCGACTGCAGGAACCGCCAGGTTTGCTTCAGCTCTTTCGGTAGATCATTTTATCAAAAAAACCAGCATTATACATTATTCAGATGAAGCTTTTAAAAAAGAAGCCGAAGATATTATCAGGCTTGCTGAAATTGAGGGGTTAGATGCCCATGCCAATTCTGTTAAAGTGAGACTTTGATGGCGTCGTAAAAACTCTCCATCTACTGTGTTATAGAGTTTGGCCAAGCGTTCGACATACCACATGTATGTCTTCACGCCTGACCAACCCTATGCCTTGTATATGAAGATTTTTACTTAGCCATCTGTTATACTTATAAATAACTCGTTTTAAAATGAGGAGGGGAAAATGATTGGTGCATTAATTGTTTTAGCAATATTAATAGTTCTCGGCGTTATATTAAGTTCCATGTACAACAGCCTTGTTACCTTGCGGAATCGTTATAAAAACTCTTTTTCTCAGATAGATGTACAATTGAAAAGACGATATGACCTTATACCGAATCTTGTTGAAGCGGTAAAAGGCTATATGAAACATGAGAGTGAAACCCTTGAGGCGGTTATTCAGGCCAGAAATGTTGCGGTGACCGCAAGTAAAGCTGCTTCTAAAAATCCCGGTGATCCTTCTGCGATGAAGAGTCTTTCAGGCGCCGAGACTATGCTTACAGGTACTCTCGGAAGGCTTTTAGCGGTTTCCGAAAGTTACCCCGAATTACAGGCAAATGAAAATATGATGGAACTTCAGGAAGAGTTGACCTCAACTGAAAATCGTATCTCATTTGCAAGACAGGCCTATAATGATGGAGTAACAAGTTACAATATTTCCTGTGAAAAGTTTCCCAATAATATAATTGCCGGAATGTTCAATTTCACAATAGCAGAACTCCTTGAATCAACCGAATCACCGGAAGAAAGAAAAGCCCCGAAAGTATCCTTTTAATATAGATTCAGCTCTTTATCAGGGTTATTTATCATGGATTTTTTTGCAGAGCAGGACAGATCCAGAAGTAAAGCATTTCAGCTCATAATAATGTTTATATTTGCAGTGGCCCTTGTTGTGGGAGCGGTCTATGCAGCGTTCATGGGTGTATATTATTACAGCCTCATGGATGAACCCGGTTTTTATGCACCGGCTTTTGAATGGTTTAATCCAAGATTATTTCTAATAGCATCGGGTTCCACCTTGGCCGTTATTCTTATTGGGAGCATAACCAAAATAATTGCCCTGTCAAAAGGAGGGAGTTATGTAGCTGAAAGTCTTGGAGGCAGGCTAGTAAACCGCTCAACAAGAGACAAGGATGAACGTAAACTATTCAACGTAGTTGAAGAAATGTCAATAGCATCCGGAGTACCCATGCCCCAAGTCTATATCATGGATGACGAAAATGGTATAAATGCTTTTGCAGCAGGGTATTCGACAAGTGATGCTGCTGTTGCTGTAACCAGAGGCTGTTGTGAAATCCTTGATAGAGATGAGCTTCAGGGAGTTATAGCCCATGAATTCAGCCATATTTTAAATGGTGATATGAGGCTTAACATCAGGTTAATAGGAGTTTTAAGCGGCATAATGATAATTGCCAATATTGGCCGTATTATTATTTACTCAGGTTCAGGGAGAAGGCATAGACATCATCACCATCACCACCACATGCACAGGACCACGACCAGGACAAGCGGCAGAGGAGGTGCACAGATTCTTATCGCCGGGCTGCTGCTTATTGTGATCGGCTATTTAGGCGTATTGCTTGGCAGAATGATCCAGAGTGCTTTATCCCGCCAGAGGGAGTATCTTGCGGATGCTTCTTCAGTACAGTTTACAAGAAATCCATCAGGTATTGCCAATGCCCTTAAAAAGATCGGAGGGTTTTCATTAGGGTCAAAGATAGCGTCTCCTTTTGCAGAGGAGGCCAGCCATATGTTTTTTGGAAATGCCATAAACTCTCTTTTTGCGACACACCCGCCCATTCAGGATAGAATCAGAAAAGTTGAACCAAATTTTGATGGTAAATTCATAAAATCAAGCATTCCTGATCAAAAAGCAGAAGCCGTATCATCTTTTTCCGGTGATCAAAAGGAAACACCACTCAAGGGATCAGTATCTCAAATGAATCTTGATGCAGATACTATTGTAAAACAAGCAGGAAAGGTAACCCCTGAAAATGTTGCTTATAGTTCTCAGCTTATTTCGGCCATACCTGAAAAAGTAAGAGGCAGTATTGATGATGCCTTCGGGGCCACAATGGTTATATGTGCATTGCTCCTCGATAAAGATGTTGAAGAAAAGAAAACACAAATTAAACATCTTTCAAGGGTTGCTCCTGAAAAAATAATCAAACAGATACTTATAACAGAAAAATCGTTGAAAAATATTGATACAAGATTGCGCCTGCCCCTTATAGATCTTTCAATGCCGGCCTTAAGAATGATGCCTCCGAGCCTTTACGCAAAATTGAATGCTTATATTGATATTCTTGTTGAGGCTGATGGAAAGCTTACTCTTTTTGAGTTTTCTTTAAAAGAAATCATAAAGCACAGGCTTGGGGTTGTATTTAAAAAGAATAAAAGGAAAATAAAATTTAACAGCATTAAACAGTTATCTGAAGAGACTGAAAACCTTCTTTCCAAGCTGGCTCATGTGGGCCATTCAGATAAAACAACGGCAAATGAGGCATTTGATGCTGCCATAAAAAAGGTGCCTATTGTCGGTAAAACCATGAAAATAATTCCTAACAATAAAGTTAAGTTCACAGCCATAGGAACTGCCCTGGATCATTTTGCATCTGCAACCCCGGGTGTGAAAAAGATTGTTTTTAATGCATGTGCTCATTGTGCGCTTTATGATAAAAAAGTGTCAATAAAAGAGGCCGAGCTTCTCAGGGCAATAGCCTATTCAATAGATATACCTATACCACCATTTCTTTCAAAGAGTTGAGATTCAAAAAGGAGCGGAGTACACATGGTAATTGATTTTCATACACATATTTTTCCTGATGAAATACGTAATAATCGCGAGAAATATTTCTTTTCGGAACAGTCGTTTGAGCTTTTGTACAGGTCTTCAAACTCGAAAATGACAGGTGTGGATGAGATTATTGAATCAATGGATAAAACCGGGGTGGATATGTCTGTTGTATTCGGTTTTCCATGGAATTCTACTGAAACATATGAAAAACATAATGATTATATTATAGATTCTGTTTCAAAATACCCCGACCGTCTCAGGGGATTCTGCTGCTTTGACATGTTTAATGAAAATGCTTCTAATGAGGTTGAACGTTGCATAGAAAAAGGGATTTCAGGTGTAGGGGAACTTGCAGTTTATAGGTCCGGTATTGATGATGAGGCTTTGAAAAAGCTTGAACCTGTAATGGGAATTTGTTTTAAAAATGATTTGCCAATAATGATACACACAAACGAATCACTGGGCCATAATTATGCAGGGAAAACACCTGTTACCCTGGATCAGATATATAAACTGATCAAATCTTTCCCCGAAAATAAAATAGTTCTTGCTCACTGGGGAGGCGGCATATTTTTCTACAACCTTCTTAAACGTGAGATGAAAAATACCCTGAAAAACACATATTTTGATACCGCCGCATCGCCTTTTTTGTACGATTCCAATGTTTACAGGTTTGCCATGGATATTGTCGGCAGGGAAAAGATACTTTTCGGAACTGATTATCCACTTCTCAATCCTGATAGATATTTTAAAGAGTTTGAATCTATAGGACTTGAAGAAAATGACCTTGAATATATCTGCGGGAAAAATGCAGCAGTTCTTTTAAAGATTTGATGTTTTTTCGGCATATCAAAAATTAATGATCGTGTTTAATTTACACATAAAATCATAATACTATAGAGTATCTATTTTGTTTCTATGCGATTGGGGATATGCAGCCAACTGGCGTGGTTTCTTAGATTTAATATGATGTATATTAAATTATAACACGTATAAATATTACAACATTTAATTCAATTGATAGACTGATTACTAATTTCTATAGCCGAAAACATTCAGTCTGTTCTATGTTCGGCCTTTAATATAATATGAAACTAAAAATTGTAACTGATTGCTCTGAAGTTGATTGGAAAACCATATCTGAATCGCTTAAAAAAGTCAGCATGGCTTACCACGAACCTGAAGTCCATAAGAGAGCTTTTGAGGCGAGTCATACGACAGTTTTCATTTATGAAGATTCACAGTTAATCGGTTTTGGAAGAGCTATTTCCGATGGTGAATATCAAGGTGCAATATATGATGTTGTAGTCTTGCCAGAAGTTCAAGGAAAGGGCATAGGGAAAATCATCATGCAAACCATCTTAGACCGATTACCAAACTGCAATCTTATTCTTTACGCAAATCCTGGAATGGAAGGTTTTTACAAAGGTCTCGGATTTGGACAAATGAAAACAGGAATGGCTTTATTCACTACTCCACAGGCAATGGGAAAATTTACAAAATAAACTGGCCGAACAATGCAAATTAACTCGGACTAGCTTAAAGCGGCATTTTTTGAAACATACTGGTTTTACGAACTTTGTTAACTTTTCAACCGTTTTGTGAATAGCCGTTTATTTGCGGCATTAGCTCGAGAGGAGACAAATGACAAACAATCAGGATGACGTCAAAAAGACCGGGAATTATATTAAGAACTCAATTACACTGAAAATAGTCTCTATCGGTATCTTGATTATACTGCTGCTCATACCGGCCGGAATGATTCAAAATTTGATAAGCGAAAGGCAGTCTCGACGTGATTCCGTGGTGAAGGAAATCAGCCAAAAATGGGGTGACACCCAGACGATAACCGGCCCGTTCATTACCATTCCTTTCAAGAAATTTTTCAAAGACAACAAGGGTAAAACGCGATTTAATATAAAACACCTTCATATCCTGCCTGAAACTCTGGATATAACGGGCGAAATAAAGCCCGAAGTTCGTTATAGAAGCCTTTTCGAGGCGGTTCTATATAATATCAAACTCAAGTTCAGAGGGAACTTCACGCTCCCACCTACGAGTCAACTGAACATCGAATCAAACGACATCCTGTGGGATAAGACCTACCTATCGATAGGCGTTACAGATATGCGGGGCATACAGGATAAAATTATCATTTCTTTCAATAATTCCGCATATGATACCAACCCGGGGCTAAAGACAAACGATCTTGCAGCGGCCGGAGTTAGCACTCTGATCAAGCCCTTATTGCGGAATGAAACCAACAGTTTTTCTTTTGATTTAAACCTGAACGGCAGCGAGCAGGTACGCTTTATACCCCTTGGCGAATCCAACGCCGTAAAGATTAATTCGAGCTGGCCTTCGCCGAGCTTTAACGGTGCGTTCCTCCCAACTAATCGCGAAGTGAAGAAAGATGGATTTTCAGCAAGCTGGAAGATATTACACCTGAACAGGAACTACCCGCAATTCTGGAAAGGTGCTCAATACAAAGTCAAACAATCATCCTTCGGAGTTAAGTTGATACTGATGGCAGATATCTATCAAAAATCTATGAGGCTTGCAAAATATTCGATTATGTTCCTTGTTTTCACATTTGCAACTTTTTTCTTTTCCGAAATAATCAATAAGCAGAGAATTCATCCGATACAATACATCCTTATAGGTATGGCAATACTGATTTTTTACACATTAGTGTTATCACTATCCGAACACATGAATTTTAATTATGCATACATCCTATCTGCAGTATCTGTTACTCTAATAATATCCGGGTATGCGAAGGCGATAATATCCAATTCAAGGTTTGCGTTAACGATTTTGGGAATATTGACTATCCTTTATTGCTACCTGTTTATTGTTCTGCAGCTTGAGGATTATGCACTCATCCTGGGTAGTATCGGGCTCTTAATTATACTTGCCATAGTGATGTACATTACGCGAAAGATCAATTGGTATGAGATCGAGACAGATCAAGAAGGAAATGAGAGCTGACCATGCTCTTGCAGTGGAGCGCAAAAACCCACGCTTGCTGAAGAGTGATGTTATGCTATAAAGGATATATAAAAAGCCAGTATTCGCATATCTCACCACCGATTTTTTTTACGTAAGAATCAAACTTTAAACAAAAAAAAACAATTCTCTAAAATCTAATTACAACTTGACATAAAAACATGGTTTGGTTAATACATTCCATCACATGATGGAAGCTTTTCGATGGACATATTTGCTGGTTTTTTATTAATCTATAAAGGTTAAAAGGGCGGTTCAATGAGTAAAAAAGATGTTATCTCTCGTTTCAAAATGTTGTGTAAGGCCCCTTATTTACTTTCAATATTACCTTCAATGTCAAAGAGTAAAGAGTTTGCACTTATAGAAGATCCGAAAAAACCTCTCGGGCTCGGGTGGATCATTGAAAGGGCCGTGGGGCTAAATCCCGACGGGAATGCCATTTTATATGATGATTTCCGTATGACATACAGTGAGTACAATGAGTGGGTAAATCGTTTTGCACATTATTTCATCAGTAAGGGAGTAAAGAAAGGAGACGTAGTCGCAGTATTTATAGAAAACCGTCCCGAACTTCTTGCATGTGTGGGTGCTATCTCAAAAGTAGGGGCAGTCTCTGCCATGCTGAATACTTCTCAAAGAGACAAGGTGCTGATTCACAGCTGCAATCTTGTTAATGCAAAGTATGCGGTAGTAGGAGAAGAACTTGTTGAAGCCTTTAATGATATCAGGTCTGAAGTTAATATTGGAGAAGATGACTTATATTATCTTGCAGAACAGAATACGCTGGAGAATCCGGGCACAGCTCCTGAAGGCTATATAAACCTTGCAACAGCCTCGGCCGATTTCCCTACAAATAATCCGGATACAACAAATAAAATATACAAAGCCGATCCATGCTTTTATATTTATACTTCAGGTACCACCGGCCTTCCCAAGGCAGCTATACTGACACACGGTCGATTGATGAAAGGTCAGGGCGGACTGGGAATGATAGCTGTTCGAATGGAAAAGGATGATGTAATGTATTCAACACTTCCGTTTTATCATTCAACAGCGATAATTTTATGCTGGGGCCCCGCCCTTGTAGCTGGCGCCGGTTTTGCTACCAGGAAAAAATTCAGCGCAAGGGAATTTTTAAGCGACGTCAGGAAATATAATGCAACTTTTTTTGGATATGTCGGTGAGATATGCCGCTACCTGATGAATACACCTGAAAAACCGGATGATGCTGACAACCCCATCTCTGGAATGGTTGGTGTCGGATTACGTCCTGATGCATGGAATGCGTTTAAAAAACGATTTGGCATAAAAAGGGTAATTGAAATGTATGCCTCAAGTGAAGGCCCGACTGTTTTTATGAATGTGTTCAACTTTGATAATACTGTAGGCATCTGCTTTACGCCTTATGCAATTGTAAAATATGATAAAGATTCAGGAGAGCCGTTTCGAAATTCTGAAGGTTTTATGGAGCGGGTAAAAACAGGCGAAGCCGGTCTGCTTCTTAGTGAAATAAGCTCAGCTACCCCTTTTGAAGGATATACTGATGACTCAAAGAATGAAAAATGTCTGGTGAAGGATGCGTTTGAAAAAGATGATATCTGGTACAATACCGGTGATTATATGAGAGATATCGGCTTCCGCCATGCCCAGTTTGTTGATCGTCTCGGGGATACATATCGCTGGAAAGGTGAAAACGTTTCTACCACAGAGGTGGAAAACATTCTATATACCCATAACGATATAGAAGAAACAGTTGCCTATGGTGTTGAAATTCCTAATACTAACGGCCGGGCCGGAATGGTTTCGATAGTAGCGGCAAATCATGTTGAAGAACTTGATTTTAAAGACATATGCGGTTTTTTACAGCGTTCTCTACCAGGTTATGCAGTGCCGTTATTTTTGAGGGTAAGGCAGACAATGGCAACAACAGGAACGTTTAAATATAAAAAAACCGACCTGAAAGAAGAGGGTTTTGATATTAACAAGGTAACAGATCCCGTTTATGCTCTTCTTCCGGGTACAAATGAATATGTTTCGTTAACACCTGAAATATACCAGGGTATTTGTGAAGGTAAGTATCGATATTAATCTGTTAATTACATGCCCCGCATTTTATGCGGGGCATGTATAGTTCTTGTCAACAACCTGTTCCAATATACTTTTTACGAGTTTATCAATCTTATAAGTCTCTTTTTTGAAAAATCATATAAGAAGATAATCTTCTTATTACCCCCTTTTCTAATGTGAATTTTTCCCCAATTCTTTTCCTGTACTTGAAATTATATTTACTCTGATTTACACTCATCACTGTAAAAGGGAATTTTATATTTCTATTTAGCCATCGTTAATACTTTTTACGAGTTTATCAATATATAGCAGTATATAGCAGTCAATTTTGATATGGGAAAAAATAAAAAAAAATCAGAATCAACTGATCCCGAACCGACACGGCGAAGTTTTTTGGTGAAAATCTGGGCAGGGCTGGGCATGATTGCTTTTATTGAGTTTGTCTGGGTTATACTGGCTTTTCTAAAGCCTCGTAAACCCCGTGTTGTGGGAAAAAACTCCGCGCAAATTATCACCGCAGGAAGCGTTGATGATTTTCCACATGATTCTGTAACAACTATCAGAAGAGGTCGATTTTATCTTTCAAGGTTGAGCGATGGCGGGTTTCTGGCCATGTCTTATAAATGTACACATCTTGGATGTGCGGTTACCTGGGACTCTGAAAAAAAATTATTTGAATGTCCCTGCCATTCTTCTGCATTTAATATAAATGGAAACGTAATCAGCCCGCCCGCCCCACGGGCACTTGATCTTTATTCAGTAGTAATTGAAAACGGTATTATAAAAGTAGATACAAGCCAGCGTATTAAACGTAAAAAATTCAATAAAGAACAGGTTGCCTTTAGCCAATAAGAATATAGAAATAAGAGGATAATATTATAAATCCCTTAATATCATACATTTTGGTTATTATTAAAAAATGAGAAACTGGAAAATTACCGGCTTTATTGCCACCATAGTAATTGTGCTGTCTATACCGGGATATGTATTAAAGGAAAAATACATTAGCCGGAACTTATATGACAAAAAAGCACATACTGCATCCTTTGTGGGGGAAAAGGAATGTATATCATGCCATAAAGAGGAGCACAAAAAGTGGCTTGGTTCCGATCATGATAATGCTATGGATGTTGCGACAGAAAAGACAGTCCTTGGTGATTTTGATAATGTTTCATTTAAACATAACGGGACTACCTCCCGTTTTTATAAAAAGAACAAAAAATTTTATGTCTATACCATGGGCCCGAAAGGGGAGATGGGCGATTTTGAGATTCGATATACATTTGGTGTGACTCCTCTTCAGCAATACCTTGTACCTTTTGAGGGAGGCCGCCTTCAGTGCCTGCCAATTGCCTGGGATGTTGAAAAAAAAGGCTGGTATCATCTTTATCCTGATGAAAAAATAGACCCCAAGGAGTGGTTGTACTGGACAAATGCCGGTCAGAACTGGAACGGTATGTGCTCCGAATGCCACTCGACCAATCTGAAAAAAGGTTATAATACTATATCAAAAACATATAATACAACATGGTCGGAAATAAATATAAGCTGTGAATCCTGTCATGGTCCGGGCTCTCTTCATGTGGAATGGGCTGACAAACCTGAAATGGGTCGTTCCACGGTGGATAAAAGTTACGGCCTTGTTGTAAGAACAGATAACATGGATTCAAAAAAAATGGTTGAGCTTTGTGCAAGATGCCATTCACGTCGTTCCCTGCTGGGAAATTACAATCATTTAAATAATGAAATGATGGACAATATGGTTCCTGAGCTTTTAACAGAATCGTTGTACTACCCCGACGGGCAGATCCTTGATGAGGTTTATGTTTACGGTTCTTTTGTACAGAGTAAGATGTATAATAAAGATGTCGGCTGCAAAGACTGCCATGATGTTCACAGCGGGAAAATAGTCAAGGATGATAATGCCTTGTGCCTGCAATGTCACAGGGCAGACATATATGATACAAAGAATCATCATTTCCATAAAAAGAAGGGTGAAAAAGGAGACCCTGTAAAAGTAAAAGATTTTGTTTCTGAAGTTGGTGAAGGGTCTGAATGTATAAAATGCCATATGCCCGGGAAGTATTATATGGGGATAGATTACAGACCGGATCACAGTATCCGGATTCCCCGTCCTGATCTAAGTATAAGGCTTAAAACACCCAATGCATGTAATAGATGCCATATAGACAAAACTAATGAGTGGTCGGATGAATATGTAACCAAATGGTATGGTATTGGCAGAAGACCTCATTACGGAACAATACTCGCAAAGGGTCGTACAGAAACTACTGGCGACCAAAGTGATTTAATAGGCCTTGCTGACAATCAGCTTTTTCCTGTTATAGTGAGAGCCACTGCACTGTCATACGTCAATTCTTACCGGGATAAAGAGGGTAGTGATTTATATAAGAGGGCGTTCTTAGATGAGCATCCATTGATTCGTTACACAGCGGTTCGTAATTTTAATCATCCGGATATTAATGAGAGAATTAAAATTATTTCTCCAATGCTTTACGACACGGTCAGGGCTGTACGTATGGAAGCTGCCATGAACCTTACCGTAGTTCCTGAAAAGGAACTTGACGTTCACCAGGAAAAAGCTTTTAAGGCGGCCCTGTCTGAATATAAAGCTGCAATGGAATATTCTTCCGACTTTACTTTTTCAGGTCTTAATCTTGGTAACATGTATTCTAACCTCGGCAATAATGACATGGCAGAAAAAAAATATAAGGAAGCATTCGGGATTTCTGATGAGTTCTATCCTGCAAAGGTTAACCTTGCGATACTATACAACGATATGGGTAAAAACAACGAGGCTGAGAAACTGCTTCGTGAAGTAGTGGAAAATCACCCTGAATCCTATGAAATAGCATACTCTCTCGGGCTTTTACTTGCAGAAAAAAATGAGTATGATGATGCCGCAAGATATATCGGACAGGCGGCTAAAGGAATGCCGAATGAGGCTCGTATCTATTATAATCTGGGACTTTTGCTTCAGTATTTGGAAAAAACTCCGGATGCTGAAAACGCCCTCTTAAGGGCTGTGGAAATTGAACCGGATAATATTGACTTTTTATATGCTGCTGCTGATTTTTACATTAAAAGGAAGCAATTTCTTGAGGCCCGAAATATTGTGGAAAAAATTATCTCAAGCCATCCTGATGTGCCAATCGGAAATAATCTTTTGAAATTCATTAATTCAAGAATAACGCCCTGATTTTCAAATTTTGAAGCATGTCGTTTTCTCATTTTATTTATAGTCGCATACTCCTTATTTATAGATATTTGGAAAATAATATGAGATAATTAAAATTTAATGCTGAAGGCATACGTTTAGTATGTAGATCTTCAGATTAAAAACTATAACGCAGTTGTCACGCTATAGCTGGATTTACGACGCCATCAATGGAAAGGGGGGATATTATGTCTGCAAGAAAAGCTTTGTTCGCAGGAAGCTGGTATCCTGACAGGCCGGCTGAATGTGAAAAAGAGATAAAAGGTTTTCTGGGGGAAAAGAACACCGCCTCTCTTCCCGGAAATTATGTTGGTGGTATTGTACCACATGCAGGATGGTTCTTTTCAGGAAGTATAGCCTGTAATGTTATTAATGCTTTAAATGGTGAAGAACCGGTTGACGTTATTGCTGTTTTTGGAATGCATCTTTCATCTTCTTCTCTGCCCTATATAACGACTGAAGGGGCCTGGGAAACACCTTTTGGTGATATTCAGATTGAAAGAGATTTAGCATCAGAACTTGGAAAAAGATTTTCTTTTAACGTTGAAACAACATCAAGGTTTACCCAGGATAATACCATTGAACTTCAGCTTCCGTTTATTAAGTATTTTTTCCCGGATGTTAAAATCGTTCCAATTGGAGTGGCCCCTAATGATAATGCTATTGAAATAGGCCGGGCAGTTGTTGATATGGCAGATACCCTTGGCTTGAAGCTTAAGGTCATAGGATCTACCGATCTTACTCATTATGGGACAAATTACGGATTTATGCCCAAAGGCACAGGGCCTGATGCAGTTGACTGGGTAAAAAAAAAGAACGACAGGCAGGCTATTGATGCAATTCTTGACATGAATGCCCCTTTGCTTATAAACGAAGCTGCAGCTAATCAAAATGCCTGCTGCGCGGGTGCAGCAGCAGCGGCTGTTTCATCGGCAAGAGAATTAGGCATTGAAAAAGGTTTGGAAATTGCCTATTCAACAAGCTATGATAAAAGTCCGGGTGATAGCTTTGTAGGGTATGTGGGGGTCTTATTTTAAGACACGTCTGAAAAACAGCCATTTTTAAGCCGGACAAAAATCAACATTTTGAAAAGAGTTTTTTATTATTTGATGAACTATTAAAAAGTATAACCGATGGCTAAGTAAAAATCTTCATATACAAGGCATAGTGGTTGATCAGGAGTGAAGGCATACATGTAGTATGTCGAACTTCTGACCAACCGCTATAACGCAGTAGATGGAGACTTTTTACGAAGCTATCAATATTTGAAAGGTTATTTATAATGCCCTCTGATGAAAATTCAACCCGATCTGATTTTATTCGAAATATTGTTGAAGACGATATTAAAACAAACAAAAATAACGGGCTGGTTTCTACCCGTTTTCCGCCTGAACCAAACGGTTATCTTCACATCGGTCACGCAAAGTCAATCTGTCTGAACTTCGGTATTGCAACAGAAAAAAAAGGTACCTGTAATCTTAGGTTTGATGACACCAATCCTGTTAAGGAAGATGCGGAATATGTCAAATCAATAAAATCCGATATTAAATGGCTCGGCTTTGATTGGAAGGATCGATTACACTATACATCAGATTATTTCGAGAGTTTATATAACTATGCTGTTGAGCTGATTAAAAAAGAAAAGGCATATGTATGCAGCCTCGGTCCTGATGATATCAGAGAATATCGAGGTACTCTCACTGAACCGGGTAAAGACAGTCCTTATCGAAACCGTTTAGTAGGTGAAAATCTTGATTTATTTGTCCGTATGCGTGCAGGTGAATTTGAAGAAGGCGAGCATGTTTTAAGAGCTAAAATCGATATGTCTTCTCCTAATATGAATATGCGTGATCCTGCGATATACCGTATTCGAAAGGCCTATCATCACAAGACAGGCAATGACTGGTGTATTTACCCCATGTATGATTTTTCCCATTGCCTTTCAGACTCAATCGAAGGGATTACACACTCCATATGTACTCTTGAATTTGAGGACCATCGCCCCCTATATGACTGGATACTTGACGAACTAAATACAAAGTGCCACCCCCGGCAGATTGAGTTTGCCCGCCTTAATCTGAGCTATACCGTGATGAGTAAACGAAAGCTTCTTAAGCTTGTTGAAAGTAATATTGTAAACGGCTGGGATGATCCGCGCCTGCCCACAATATCAGGAATGCGAAGACGAGGATATACTTCCGGGTCTATCAGAAATTTCTGTGAACGAGTTGGTGTGGCCAAGAGAGACAGCATGGTGGATCTTGCCCTCCTTGAATATAGTATCCGGGATGATTTGAACACGTCCACTCCCAGGAGACTGAGCGTTCTTAATCCTCTTAAAATTATAATTGACAACTATCCTGAAGGTCAGGAGGAAGAACTCGAAGCATTGAATCATCCTGGTGATCCTGAAATGGGAACAAGAAAAATTCCTTTTTCAAGGGAGCTATATATTGAAAAGGATGATTTTATGGAAGATCCACCGAAAAAGTTTTTCCGTTTGACGCCTGGGCGGGAAGTGCGGTTGCGATTTGCTTACTATATAAAATGTGAGAGTGTTATTAAAGATGAGAAAACAGGAGAAGTGGTAGAGGTCCATTGTACTTATGATCCTGAAACAAAAGGCGGATCATCCCCAGACGGCCGCAAGGTTAAGGCAACAATGCACTGGGTTTCCGCTGCTCATTCGGTTAAGGCCGAGGTACGCCTGTACGATCGTCTTTTTAATGTCGAAAATCCCGGAGGAGATAAAAATGGACCTGATTTTATGGAATCAATTAACCCTGAATCTCTGAAAGTTTTAACCGACTGCCACCTTGAACCGGGGTTGGCTGATTCATCTCCTGAAAGTATGTATCAGTTTGAAAGACTTGGTTATTTCTGTGTTGATTCAAAAGATTCCATGCCCGGTTCACTTGTGTTCAACAGGACGGTCTCTTTGAGGGATTCATGGGCTAAGGTTGCAAATAAAAGAAAAAAATAATGAGACCTTTGAAAAACCTCCCTTTTTGTACAATTCCTGCGTCAGTTTCAAATATTTAATGGCGTTGTAAAAAGTCTCCATCTACTGCGTTATAGTGTTTGGCCAGGCATTCGACATACTACATGTATGCCTTCACACCTGGTCAAACAATATGCCTTGTATATGAAGATTTTTACTTAGCCATTGTGTGTATTTTTATGAGTTCATCAAGTATTTATAAAACCAAAACATACATAAAAAATACCAATACTAAGGACTTGGTTTAATTCCTCATAACCGCAGAAAAAACAAGGGGTCAACGCTTAATCCGGTAAATTGTATATGGAGCTTTCTGTTTTATGGTATCATGATCAGCCGGCTTCAACAGAGAATTCATGAGACCGGTAAGGTAACTATCGGTAAAATAAATATCTCCGTTTGGCGCTATTGTTACACTATCAGACCAGTTTATGCCGGGGCTTCGTGCCAGTGTGCTCAGCTCCCCTTTTGGTGTAAGCATGGCAATACCGCCATTTTCAACATCTGTGATGACAACATTATTGTCACCATCAAGTTCTATTCCGTCGCTTAAAGGCTTCGGTCCGACCCGTTCAACTTTGTTCCCTAAAGCATCGGCATCCAGGCTGGTATTTAGCAGATCACCGGTACGGATGCGAAACATACTGTTATTATTAATGGCACCGTAGTAAAGCCATTCACCGTCGCGGCTCAACGCGATTCCGTCAACACCGACTGCAAAATTCAGCAGACCGAAGGCAAGGCGGTTCGGGCTGCCGTCCTGCTTGCGAATATACCAGTCCTGGGGATTCACAGACGGGTGATCAAGGAGGAGGGTTCGAGTTGTTTCATTCTTTATATCAAAAACAATGATAGCCCCGGATTTAAATTTCAACATACCGGTATCAGCAAGATAAACTGTATTTCCCTCGGGAGACACCCTCATATCCTGGGCAAGTAAAGCAACGCCGGGCGGAAAAACATGATCCACTATCAGTTCTCCGGATTTTGTACTTATTGCCATAAGACGTGTCTGGGTATTATTTGCCCCCCCGGGAATAACGATCCAAAGACGTTGATGTTGATCTGCATTAATTCCCATGGCACCTGCAAACTGCTTCTGCAAAGGGCTGTCAGGAAATGGCACCGCTTTACCATCGACCCACTCAAAAATAGTCGCCTCAACGAAACGTTCCGGTTTATGCATCGTGTGATAACTGAAAAACAAGCGGCCATCCGGTGCACTTGAGACCATGCCGGGGGGCAGCTCCAGGGTAATAAACGACTCCAGCTTTGAATCTGCCAGAACAGGTTTGCCGGAAACATCCGGGTAAGGAAGACCCATTCCGTATTGCAGCTTGATCACTATTAGAAAAGTGACTACAGATACCAGCAGTAAACCTAAAATCCATTTAAGTATTTTCTTCATAAAAGCCCCCTTATGGTATTAGAACCTATCTCAAAAAAACATCTATCGCCCGATGGCTGTGTTATCTGCCGCTTCAAAATGCTCACATACTATGTGTATGTTGCGCTTTCTCATTGGCAGATGCCTTGCCTTTGAACCCAATCTGCTTTTTTGAGAAGGGTTCTATAAATATATGGCTATCCTTATTTTAACCAAAAGGTTAATATGGCCATGGTCTACTTGTGTCTACTTTCTATGTGATTTCTGAGATAAAAAGGTTAGCCCAGTTTGGGCTAACCTCTTGATTTTAGTGGCTGAGGGACCAGGATTTGAACCTGGATTGACGGAGTCAGAGTCCGTAGTCCTGCCATTGGACGATCCCCCAATAAGCAAAGAATAATATATAAATGATAAAAATGAGTCAATAAAAAACTGATGGCGTCGTAAAAAGTCTCCATCTACTGCGTTATAGCGGTTGATCAGAAGTTCGACATACTACATGTATGCCTT
>JABHLN010000004.1 GCA_018693105.1 Desulfobacterales bacterium
ATATGTTTGATATTCCGAGGATTATTTTTTGAGCATAACGAAGGTATTGGGCAAAAAGACCATTTCTGGATGGGCACGTTAATCATTTTTGAAATCTTTGTAATCATATTATTATGAGTATTAACCATATTGATTTAATGAAACTGGCTCTAATTGAAGCTGAAAAAGCTGGACAAATTGGTGAAGTTCCGGTAGGTGCTGTTCTTGCTGGTGAGAACATGGAGATCATTTCTGCTGCGCATAATAAGACCATAAGTTTGAATGATCCTACAGCCCATGCTGAGATTCTGGTTTTACGTAAAGCAGCAGAAATAATATCAAACTACAGGTTGTTAAACACTACCCTGTATGTTACGGTCGAACCCTGTATAATGTGTATGGGCGCTATTGTTCATGCAAGGGTAAAAACAGTAGTTTACGGTGCATATGATCTAAAATGGGGAGCTGCAGGAACTTTATATAATTTTGCAGATGATAAAAGATTAAACCATCAAATAAATTTAATCCCGGGTATTTGTCAAGATGAAAGCAGGAATCTGATTCAGAGCTTTTTTCGTGCAAGAAGAAAGAAATCTGAAAATTTGTAATTCCTGATCTAACAGATTTTTTTTGATTCTTATTTAAGGAGCAACTTGTGTCAAAGATAATAATAATCGGAACTCAGTGGGGGGATGAAGGTAAGGGGAAAATTGTAGACCTTCTGGCAGAACATGCTGACCATGTTGTAAGGTTTCAGGGTGGAAATAATGCAGGACATACAATGGTTGTTGAAGGTGAACAGTTTATCAGTCATCTTGTCCCTTCAGGTATTCTTCAGGGGAAGGCATGCTATATTGGAAATGGAGTGGTTGTAGATCCTGAAGTATTGATTGAAGAAATAGATTATCTGGTTGGAAAAGGTGTTGATATTGGCCCTGATAAACTCCGGATAAGTGAAAGGGCACAGCTTATTATGCCTTATCACAAGAAAATAGACCATGCCCGTGAACTGATGAAGGGTGATAAAAAAATAGGTACAACCGGAAGGGGAATAGGCCCCTGTTATGAAGACAAGGCTTCTCGAAGAGGCTTAAGGTTCATTGATCTATTAGATAGGGAAGATTTCAATGAGAAGGTAAAAGCAATTGTTAAGGAAAAGAACTTTTATCTCGAAAAATATCATTCCGCAGATACCATTGATGCTGAAGAAATTATAAGTCAATATGATAAATTTGCAGAAAGACTCGCACCTTATGTTACAAATGTTTCGGTAAATCTTTATAAAGCGATAAAGAATGACGAACATGTTCTTTTTGAGGGAGCCCAGGGAACACATTTAGACATTGATCACGGAACCTATCCGTATGTAACCTCATCAAATACGGTTTCAGGTAATGCCTGTGGTGGAGCAGGTATAGGTCCGAAAGAAATAACAGATGTTATCGGAATTGTAAAAGCATATACAACAAGGGTGGGAGCCGGGCCATTTCCAACAGAACTTTTTGATGAAGTTGGAGACAGGATTCAAAAGAAAGGAGCTGAATTCGGTGCGACTACCGGAAGGAAACGTCGTTGCGGATGGCTTGATATGGTGATTTTACGTAATTCAGTCCGTTTGAATAGTCTTACAGGGCTTGTAATCACCAAGCTTGATGTCCTTGATGGTCTTGAAACTATTGATATATGCACCGGGTATGAATATAAAGGTGAAAGAATTGAAGACTTTCCTGCTAACCTGAAAGTACTTGCAGAATGTAAACCGATATATGAAACACATCCCGGGTGGTCTGAAGATACGTCAGTTATTCGTAATTATGAAGACCTGCCTGAAAATACAAAGAGTTACCTGAAAAGAGTTGAAGAGCTTGCGGAAACGCCGGTTGATATCGTTTCTGTAGGGCCCGGCAGGGAAGAGACAATTATATTAAAAAAACATTTTCATTGACAATTTCCTACCGGAAGCATAAAAGATTTCTTCGTCGGGATGTGGCTCAGCCTGGTAGAGCACAGCGTTCGGGACGCTGGGGTCGGAGGTTCAAATCCTCTCATCCCGACCAATAAATTATTTTTACTTTCTTTGAAAGAAACTTCCTGAATATACCTGAATATACCTGAATATATAAGATAAATAATTGTAAAGTGATAAGGTTCTGAAATTGCTGAAGAGCGGTTATGAACTTTTGAATTTATGGTAATCGGCAAACCTTCTTAGAGCACGACAAGCCATAGTTAATGAACGAAAGGTGGTAATCCCTGCTTCTCTGTATTCACGCATACTTTGTTCAACTTCACCAGAATACCAGTCATCCGAAACTGAAACAACAATAGGTTTTTTATTAGGGCGTTCCTGTATAAAATTTTTAATGTTGTTTTTTAAAATCTCCCCGCCCCATCTGCCTTGCATCCATGGCATGGGTAAACTGATAATAACCATATCAATAGTGGAGTCATTCATAAACAAATCAAATGCTCGATTGAAGGTTTCCGGATCGGTAAGCATACTTGGAACATCCATTGGGTTGGTTATAATTTGATTTACTGATGAAACAAATTGAGAAAGCTCTTCACCTGTTTCCAATGACAAGGCCGGGACTTCAAGACCTTCCCTTGTACAAATATCACCATTAGAAACTGTACTGCCTCCTCCTGCTCCCAGTACAACAGCACGTTTTCCGTTTATAGATTGAAGGTTCTGGAAGACCATTGCGGCTTCTCCCATTTCCTGTAATGTTTCAACTTTTACTGCTCCTGTCTGCTTGAAAAAACCGTTCCAAATTTCTCTGTCGCCTGCCATGGAACCGGTATGCGATGCGACTGCCCTGGCCCCTGAACCTGTCAGACCGCCTTTCCACATAATAACAGGTTTTAGAGTATTTACTTCTTTTACAAGTTCGATCAACCTCCTGCCGTCTTTTATACCTTCGATATACATGCAAATGATCTTTGTTTTATCATCATCGGCAAGATATTCCAGGAAGTCAGCGGCGTCCAGCATTATGCCGTTGCCGTAACTGATTACTTTGCTGAATCCAATTCCGAGTTCAGGGCTGTTTTCGAAAAATATGTGTGCCAGCCCCCCGCTTTGTGTTAGAAAGGCCACAGATCCATCTTTAAATGATTTCAGATCATAATACATCTTTATATTTGCAGACGGGATATTGATTCCCATACTGTTGGGTCCAATTACCATTAAGTTGGATTTCATGGATTTTTCAAGTATCTGATCTTCAAGTAATTTACCTTCGGCCTCACCGGTTTCACTAAAACCGGAAGAACAGATATGTGCGTAGAAGGCACCTGCTTCCACACAATCTTCGATTATCTGCGGGACAATCGGAGCAGGTACTGTGATAATGACCAGGTCCGGGCTTTCAGGGATTGCTTTTACACTTGGATATGCTTTTACACCTTCTATTTCATCTGCTTTCGGATTAACCGGATACAATCGTCCTTTAAATCCTGTATCCCGTAATGATCGAAACATTTGCAGCCCTGTGTAGCCGGGGATATTGGTATTATCATTTCTTGATATTCCTACTATGGCTATAGACTCGGGAGGAAATTTTTCTCCGAATTTGTATTTGCGAGTAATTTCTTTGTTTCCATTTTTCATTATTGCTTTTCCCTTGATGCTTTATCTATCCATAGACTTTTATTTTTTATTTCACAGACAGCCAGTATGCTCCTCCTATATAAATAAAAAAGGATAGAAAGAAAATCAGGCCTTCTGTTCTACTCAGCTTATGTCCTGATTTCAGGAATAAAAGAAGCAAAACTGTGAGGGTAAGCATAAAAGGAAATTCAAACCTGTTTAAACCCGCATCAATATTTATGGGTGACAACAGGCCGACTGTACCCATGACAAGGCAGATATTAAAAAGGTTGCTGCCGACAATATTACCGACCGACAGATCGCTTTCCTTCTTTTTTGCAGCAACAACAGAGGTTGCAAGTTCAGGAAGAGATGTCCCTATAGCAACGATTGAAAGTCCTATGAAAAGTTCACTAAAACCAAAAGTCCTTGCTATAAAAATAGCAGATTTAACAATATAATCAGCGCCAATTGCAAGGCATGTAAGTCCAATTACTATAAGGGAAATATATACAAGGTAATCCCTGTATGAAGTTATTTCAGGTTTATCAAAATTGTTATTGTTATCTTTTGCCGTAAATATGCCGTATATTATGAAAGCACATAAAAGGACTAAAAGTATGATTCCGTCAGTTCTTCCAATGTTTCCATCAAGGCACATAAACCAGAATATAAAAGTAACGACAACCATATAAGGCAATTCTCTTTTTACCAGATTGCTATCTACGGTCATGGGCTTAATAAGGGCGCATGAACCAAGAACCAGGGAAATATTAATTATATTACTTCCAATTATGTTACCCACGGAAACTCCGCTTGACCCTTTGGCGGCAGCAACAAGACTGACAAGAAGTTCAGGCGCCGAAGTTGCAAACGCTACAATAGTTAATCCTACGATTATAGGTCTTATAGAAAAAGAAAGGGCAAGCGATGACGATCCTTTAATCATCCACTCAGAGCCTAAATATAGAAGAATCAGGCCTATTATAAGCGTAATACAATTTGCGGTCATATGTTATCCTATACCAATTAGTATCTATAATAAAAAACAATATTATCTTATCCAACAGATTCCATCAGGTAATACTCATTATGTCAGGATGTGTAAAGAATATTATTCATATTGAGACCTTTGCATAACGTCCCTTTTTGTCCAATTTCTTCGTCATGCTCAAATTTTAATCCTCGAAATACTCAATGTATTCCTCTGGTTAAAATTTTCGCCTTCCTTGAACTTGAATAAAAATTGACGTTTTTCAAAGGTCTCATATTACAATTGCTTTTTTGAGTGAGGAATATATTCACCACGGGTGAGCTTTATTATAATTTGCCTGAAAACAGAGTGTCCAGATAGAACTTTGTTATAGGATCATTCTTGTCGAAGTTGTGATTATTCTTATTATTCTTTTCAGATATTTCATTTCTTATATCTGTGGCGAGAACTTTACCAAGTTCGACTCCGAACTGATCAAAAGGATTAATTCCCCAGATAAAGGCCTCAAAGACGGTTCTTGCCTCGTAGAAGGAAAGAAGACGGCCGATATTGGCTGGTGAAAGATCTTCTATGAGAATTGTTGAAGAAGGGCGATTACCTGAAAAATATTTTGCTTTTTTTGGGTCGTCTTTTCCTATGGCAAGAGCCGAAGGCTGTGAGATAAGGTTTGCCCAGAGTTCCTGGTGATTTGTTACCCCTTTTGATTTACTTTTATATTCTTTATATTGCGGGTTGACGACTCCGATAAAGTCAATAGGGAAACTTCGCCCCTGGTGTGCAAGCTGGAAAAATGAATGCTGTGCATTTGTTCCCGGTTCTCCGAATATTATTAAACCGGAACTTACATCAAGCTCTTCCCCCGTCTTTGTTACCGATTTCCCGTTGCTTTCCATATAAAGCTGCTGAACATGGGGTGCAAGTTTAGAAAGGGGTGTGGCATAGGGAATTATACCCTGTGCCTGATAACCAAGAAAATTATTGTTCCATATACTTATAAGTGCAGCTATAAGAGGTAAGTTCTGTTCAGGTGGTGAATTATTTGCATGAAGGTCCATCTCTTCTGCCCCTTTAAGGAACTCTTCAAAATTTTCATATCCAATATAAAGGCTCAGAGGAACTCCGCCTACTGCAGAGGTTACACTATACCTTCCTCCGATATAATCAAACATATGGAATGTTTCGAGTACAGGGCTTGCAGGATCGTCACCAGGGCTGTTCTTACTTGTAACGGTTACAAAATGTTTAGAAGGATCTAAACCTTTTCCTTCCATGAAAACAGTTGCCTGCTTTACATTTGCCATTGTTTCAGCAGTAGTATAGGTTTTTGATATTACAACCCAAAGTGTTGTTTCAGGTTCAATTTCCGTAATGATAGCCCCGAAATTGTGAATATCAACATTTGCTAAAAAATGAATCTTTATGTTTCTGTCTGCATTAGCTTTCAATGAATGGGCAACAAACTCAGAACCAAGGTAAGACCCGCCTATACCGATTACAACGATATGTTTAAACCGTTTACCTGTTGATCCTGTGATTTCACCTGAATGGACTTTTGTTGCAAATGTTTTAATTTTATTTCTTACTTCACGTGTTTCAAGCATTATATTGATATCATCAACAATAATGGAGTCAGATGAAAAACTCCTTGTAGCTGTATGAAGTGCAGCCCTGTTTTCAGTATTATTTACTTTTTCTCCTTTTGTCATTGCATTAAATAATTCTATAGCTTTTCTATTTTCAGCAAGTTCAAACAAAAGGTCCATTGTCATTTTGTTAACTCTATGTCGTGAATAATCAAAAAAAATATTGCTGCCTTTATTTGAAAAATTATTCAATCTTTTATTGTCTTTTAATAAATTTTTCAGGTGCATTTCAGGCTGATGCATCATATCTGCATGATGGGTCAGTTTTTTCCAGACAGGAAATTTAGTAAGTTTTTGATTATTCATTTGATCCTCCTCTGTGAATATAAACAATTTAAAAGAGGTATATAAAGATTTTTTCTTTGCCACCCCAAGTTGACTTTTTTACGAGTTCATCAAAGTTGAAAAGGCGGGGCAAAGCTTGTAAGGAATTGAGAATGTTTGTGACGATATAGTAATTATATGGGGAGGTCAAGCTATAGAAGCTATTAATCCAATACTTTTCCGCTTCGGGCACGGTCTATTGATTCATCGAGAGTGGAACCCAGATCTACTCCCAGTTCTTTGGTCCTTTTCTTTGCCCAAAGACCTACATTCCTGGGATCGCCATTCAGACCTTCATCCGCATGACCCTGAGTGTTGAAATTATTAAGACGCTGAGATTCTGTTTTATGTGCAGTGCATCTTGAAATGATACGCTTAATACCATTTTCCCCGCAATGCTCACAACATACCAATGCTTCCTCTTCAGGTTTAAGGATAAGTGATGAAGTTATTTTATCACATGCCATGCATTCATATTCATAGATAGGCATATTTAATTCCCGTACTGTATTGAACGTAAATGTTTAAGAATCAGATTAATGGGAAAATCTGATTGATACGTCTTTATGACTGGTAAGAAGTATAATCGATGGCTAAGTAACAATCTTTATATACAAGGCTCAGTGTTTGGCCAGACGTGAAGGCATACATGTAGTATGTCGAACGTTTGGCCAAACACTATAACGTAGTATATGGAGACTTTTTACGACCCCATCAGGCTTTTAGTATTGTCACTGCAAGCGCAGCTTCCGTGTTGCTCACAGTTCCACCTGCATTTTCAGCAATTCCAATCTTTGCACCTTCTACCTGTCTTTCACCTGCAGCACCTGTAAGATGCATGTAAAGTTCAACTACCTGGCGCGCTCCTGTTGCTCCTATGGGATGTCCCTGGCATTCAAGTCCTCCGGAAACGTTAACAGGTATTTTACCACCAAGTGTTGTATGACCTGCTTCGGTAAATGGTCCGCCTTCTCCTACCGGGCAGAGAAGAAGGTCTTCAATGGCAACGATTTCACCCAAAGCGGTTGCATCATGAACTTCGGCCAGATCAACATCTTCCGGGCCTATTCCGGCTCTTTCATATGCTTTTTTTGCAAGTTTGGTCATGGTGGGCTCTTCACCTTCTTTTCTCTCCTGACCACTTGCGACGCAACATGCTGATAACTCAACAGACTTGGATACTCCATTTTTTTTAGCAAAATCTTCAGAACAGATTATAACAGCAGCTGCACCGTCACCTATAGGAGAGCACATGAGGCGTGTCATAGGTCCTGAAACCACAGGAGATGCAAGCACCTCATCAATAGTATAGCTATCCTGATATTGAGCTTTGGGGTTCATTGTTGAGTGGTAATGGTTTTTTGAAGCAACGGCGGCGAATTGTCTCTGTGTTGTTCCGTACTTTTCCATGTGCATCATTGCAGCAGATGCATATACATCCATGAATATTGTAGGCGTACCGGACTTCTGGGTGCTTGTAGCTTCCGATGTTTGGGTTTTTTCATGTTCCGCTTTCTGCTTTGCAAAGTTTTCAAGGAATAATTTTACCTCTTCTACATCCATGCAGCCTGTAAAAACGGGAAGTACTTTGCTTCGATCAGCAAAATACATTTTTTCCATACCGACAACCAGGGCAACATCCATTTCGCCAAGGGCAACCTGAGCCCAGGCTCCGTTTAATGCAAAAGCAGATGATGAACATGCATTTTCAACATTTATTATAGGAATTCCGCCGATTCCCATGTTTCTCAAGACAGCCTGTCCGCGTATTGCATACTGTCCTTCAAGACAACCCTGGCCGACATTTCCCACCCATGCACCATTGAGATGTTCCTTAGTTATATCCGCATCATTTAATGCATCCGTTACAGCTTCTTTTACAAGGGATTTCAGGTTACGATCCATGTGCCGACCGAATTTTGTCATACCGCAACCGATTATTTTAACCTTACGCATTATTTAATTTCTCCTTTGAGATGTTATTTTTGATGGCTTCGTAAAAAATATCCATCAACTGCGTTATAGTGTTTGGCCAGACGTTCGGCATACTATTTGTATGCCTTCACGCCCGGCCAAACATTATGCTTTACATATTTAAGATGTTTACTTATAAAACATTTTTTATCTTAAATTTAAACTATTCTTCAATTTCAGGTCCACTTCCACCTTCACGGAACCATGTTACAGGTCTGAACTCACGGGGAACCATACCTTCCTGTTTGAATTTAGGATATCCAAGAACCATTGCATTACTGATTTTCCAGGGTTCACTTAAACCTAGTTTTTCTTTGATTTCCGGTGAGTTTTCCAATACCGCAATAAATCCCACCCAGCAGGATCCAAGACCGAGTGATTTTGCAACAAGTGTCATGTTTTGTCCACATATACCTATTTGTAAATCAGGCCCGGCTATTGACCTTGTATCAGCAGCCATTAAAATAATAGCCGGTGCATTCATTAATACCGGAAGATCACCGTTAGCTATACAGCCTACACCGCCTACTGCCACTCTCGGGTCCCAGTTTCCAACACTAGGATCAGCTTCATAGACAGGTATTAGTGCTTTTACAAGTGTATCGTTCGAATACGCAGCGTTTAACATGCCGACTTGAGCTACGGTTGCTTCCTGAAGTTCGTTAATAATCGATTTGTCTGTTATAGCGATAAATTTCCAAGGCTGGCAGTTCCCGGAACTTGGTGCGAATCGCCCGGCTTCCATTACTCTTCTGATAAGAGGCTCGGGTACCGGATCATCTTTGTAGTTTCTTATACTTCTTCGTTCAAGAACAGTCTTTTCAATAATATTCCATTCTGCAGGATTCCCTTCTGCGTCTTTAGGTTCAAGAGGCATTTTAGCAGGGAGAGGATGGGGAGATGTTGCAAATGGTCCATCTGTAGCATGATAGGATGATACAATGGAAATCGCGTCAGTAGGACATGCTACCATGCAGTTATAGCAACTGAAGCATGCATAACCTTCTTTTAAAACAGGTGTTTTGTCTTCACTCTCTTCCCAGCATTTGAATGGGCAGTTCAGTATGCAAAGACCGCATTGGGTACATTTTTCGGCATCGCATTTCATAACTCCCATTTTTATACTATCACCAGGCCTGAAAACAGGTTCTACATCTTCCCATGTCATACCGCCCTCTACAGTAGCTGCAGGGGCAGCAGCCTGAACATTTTCAGCCTTTATGTTCAGTATTCCACTGCCTTTTACCAGGTGTGTAGACCCTTCAATCATAAGTGATTCGTTTACACCATCTTCAATAAGACCTAATCTTGCATCGCGGAATACCTGTTCGATGTGAAATTCTTTTGAAAGTCCGGGGCTGCCGAATATCTGAACAGCCTGACTTGCTACCCTGAATGCAACCTCTGTACAAAAAGTTTTTGCTGCAATACCATAATGTGTAGCTATCGGTCTTCCCTGCTTGATTTGCATACTATTATAAACAAGAACCCGACGGCCCAGGGAACGGGCAGCTTCTACTGAGGCAAACATGTCATAAAGTTTCAATTTGATGTTCTGATGTTCTATAATCGGTTTTCCACCCTGTACCCTGTTTTTTGCATAATCAAGGGCTTCTTCAAAAGCCGCCTGTGCTAAACCGGTAAAAAATATACCCACGCCGCCGTTAGCTGATCCAAGTTGTGTGTTTGAAAGTTGCCTAAACATTACTGGATCATCGGCTATCATCATGTATTTTGGAATACGAACATTGTCAAAATAGATTTCACCCTGATTCAATGATCTTTGTCCCATTTTAACAAGCGGTTTCCCTCTTGTAACACCGGGAAGATCAAGAGGCATTACCACTATTCCTCCGCCTTGATTTCCCTTGGAAGGATCTAGTGAAACCCATATTACACCATGTGTTGCTATGGTTCCGTTGCTGACCCATGCGGCTTTCTGACCGTTAATAATATATGAATCTCCATCTGCAACTGCTGTAACTCCATATGCACATTTGGGATTTGTGGCGACTTCGCCTTCGAAAAATAATGAATCACCGCCATGGTCAGGCTCTGTTATACCCCAGCATCCGATCATTTTACCTTCTTTGTCGGCACAGAATTGTTTAACCAATTCCTGCATTTCCGGGGCAGGAGACATCATTGCATATAAATAGGGCTGGGAACTGGCAAGTATAGATGTTGAAAGACCAACATCGGCCCAGCCAAACTGTTCAAGGAGGATTGCCATTGTTAAAGGATCATCAATACCAAGACCTCCGAAATCTTCAGGGATGTTCATGATGGTATAATCCATTGCAATGGATTTTTTAAATGCATCCCACAAAGGAGAATTATCAGCAATTACATCCTCCGGAGTGGCAAATTTGTCAAGCTCAACGCCAATAGGCCGTATTACTTCCGAGACAAATTTTCTGGTTTCTTTCCAGAAAGAAAAGTGTTCCTTGGTAAAATCAATGTTAAGTTCTCTTAATCCCATTGTTACCCTCCTTGGAAATTTTTTTAGAAATCATAATGATTAAAGTTATTAAACGGTAGTTTATGTGTGTTATATTAAATTTTGATGAATTATTATTTAATATTAAAGTTCACAATTTTATAAATTGGATCATTTTCTATTAAGCCTATTTTAAATATTTATAATAAAAATAAATACCTTAAGCAGCTAACCGACTAACTGGATTGTTGACAGGTCAGCTGGTCGGTCATCAAGATTGATAAGAAATCTTTATAAGAAAGTCAAGTCATTATTTTTATAAAAAACGGCTGATTATTATTATTGAATTGAGATTCGATAGTGTTCATCCAGAAATGAGGATTTTTGTTCAAGATCAAGACATGCGAAAAAAATAACCACAGGCTTATGTTTGATATTCCGAGGATTATTTTTTGAGCATAACGAAGATATTGGGAAGAAGACCATTTCAGGATGTGCACTATATTAAGATGTTCTGATTTCACCTAATTTATATAAGAAAATATGAATAGTTGATTCAGAATTTGAGATGATTGTTTTTTACATGTTTCTATGCTAATTAGATAATAATAATATATCTTTTACAATAGAACGTATAAATATCAGAGCCTTTTATGTTTTTAAGTATTAAGGAATCATATAGAAAAGCAGTTTTTTATTTTATCAAGCGACCTTATTTTATATTTCTGATATTAATCGGGTTTATGCTTGAGTTTATTATCAATTTCCCTTTTATGTTATTATTAGCTCTTGAAAAAGGAACTATAAGAGAAGAATCAGATTTAAAATAACAGAGAATTAAGGAGTATTTGAATGAAGTTTTTTTATCAGCTATTATTAATACTTGCTATATCTATTTCAGGTACTGCATGGAGTGAACAGAATTTTGATGAAGCAGAAAAACTTTGGAAAAACAATAAACATGTTGAATCTATGGAGTTTTATCAGAAAGCGCTTGATTCAGGGAAACTTTCAAAAAAACAAATTGTAAGATCTCATTATAATAGAGGATTTGCAATTTTTAAGCTTATGTCCGAGGTTGATGGAGCTATTAAGGAGCTTGATGAGGTTCTTAAACTTGAGCCGGATAATGCTGATGCATACTGCCTTAGGGCAGATGCTTTGAGCATTGTTCAAAAATATAAAGAAGCTGTCCCGGACTGGAAGATGTCTCTTGAAATAAATCCTGATGATCCCATTACATACATTAACCGCAGCTATTATTTTGAAGAAAACGGAAATATCGACAGGGCATTAGAAGATCTTGAAAATTATATTGAGCTTTTTGATGAATATACCCCTGTTGACATGAGAAGGCTTGAGATTCTAAAAGATATGCAGTCAAAGGGCATGAAAAAAAGATATTAGCATTAACGGTTTTCATAAATATTTTCTTTCTTGAATATGATGAAAATATATTTTTATATGCTAATAGCAGGTGTTTAATTAGTCACTATCCGGTCCCGCCAAAGCGGGATTTCCAATATCTTCGTTATACTCAAAAAAGAATCCTCGGAGTATCAAACATATACCCGCGGTTATTTTTTTAGCATGCCTTGATCTTGAACAAAAATCCTCATTTCTGGATGGACACTATGTTAGTAATTAAGAAAACATTCTATTTTGGCTTTCAGGTATAATTGAATTATTCTTTACAAAGCCAAAACATATAAATATTGGTTCCACAACCTCCTTCCAGATTTTGATTTTGCCAAATTTAATTATAAAATTAGAGGCTTTTAACCATGCCTGAAACTATTGTCCTTGTTGATAGACTGGGATTTCCTGAATGTCCCCGATGGCATAATGGAAGATTATTTTTTTCCGATATGAATACTGGTTGGGTTATAGCTGTAGATCTTCAAGGCAGAACAGAAGAAATCGTCATGGTCCCGGGGCAACCGGCCGGCCTTGGATGGCTGCCTGACGGAAAACTACTTGTTGTATCAATGACAGACCGCTGCCTCATGAAGATGAACCCTGCTGGACTATTCGAATTTGCTGATTTGAGCACTCTTGCGTCTTATCATTGTAATGATATGGTTGTTAACTCCCGTGGTATGGCATATGTGGGAAACTTTGGTTCAGACCTTAATAATATTAATTCGTTGAAACCGGCAGAAATCATAATGATTGATCCGGAAGGAAAGGCAAAGGTTGTTGCCGATCAGCTTGTTTTTCCTAACGGGGCTGTAATTACACCTGATGAAAACACCCTCATTGTTGCTGAAACATTTGCTTCCCGCCTTACCGCATTTGATATTCTTGAAAATGGTTCTCTTGCTAATCGTCGTGTATGGGCAGAACTAAAAGGTACCATGCCGGATGGAATATGTCTGGATGAAGAAGGCGCTATATGGGTTGCATCCCCATTTGAAGGGAAAGTAATACGTATCAAAGAAGGAGGAGAGATAACTGCACAGATACAAATATCTAATAAACCATATGCATGTATGTTTGGAGGACCCGGTCATAATGTTCTCTTTATCCTTTCATCAGGTTCAACTTATCAAAGCGGAAGGATTGAAACTATAAACTTAGACATATCCGGAGCTGGTTATCCATAATAATTATGGGAAAAAGGGGCTCATTTTCAATTCTCATATTAAAGTTACCGTAAATATTCAAAAGGACAGGAAGTCATGAAACATGCAGTACAAGCAAATGAGCAGTAGGGCGTTTTTTCAGGGAAGCCACTCCATGGATAATTATCGATTAACCCTCAACTCCGGTTTAAGATTTGACACGAATATTTGATTTTATTATAACTCTTATGAATTTTAATTATTTGAAGATACTCTAAATTTTATTGCAAAAAGGTAAATTAATAGTATAGAAAGCAACCTGCTTTTGAATAGGGCCAACATCGGTTTGTAAATAATATCAAGGAGAAATGAACATGTTGAGATTAAAGAATGTTGATTTTAATAAAGATAAGGTGAAAACTTTTGTTATCCCGGTTTGTGAAGACAAAGATATACATGACAACAGATTAGTTTCTTCTATTAAAAAAGAAATATCCGGAATAAAAGAGTTTAAAGGCAGAAAGGGCGATGAAGTTACACTATATAATATATCTGGAAAAAAAATTGAGAAAGTGATTTTTATAGGTATCGGGAAGGTTGAAACTATCGATGCGGAATCTCTTCGTGCATTTGCAGGTAGTGTAGTAAAAAAGTGTATTCAAAAAGGTTTTGGAGAAGTAATGATTTCTGTACCTTCTGCAGGTAAAATAAAGATTGAACTACAATTAATGCTCAAATCTTTAATGGAGGGAGGATATCTGGGAAATCATATCTTTGATAAATATAAGAAAGACAAAAAAAACAAACCATTAAAAAGAATTGATTTTTTTGTAAAAGCCGATATTGCAAAAAAATTCAACAGACTTTCATCCCATGTGAAAAAAATCTGTGACAGTACAATCATTGCCCGTGAATGGGTAAACACCCCGTCAAATGACAAAAAACCGGTGGATTTCACAAAATCAATTGCCGCATTAGGGAAAAAGGCAGGGCTAAATATTACCGTTTTAGATGAGAAACAGCTGAAAATGAAAAAGTTTGGTTCTCTGCTTGCAGTTGCAGCCGGAAGTATAAATAAACCTCGAATGGTTATAATGGAATACAGTCCAAAAAAACCCAGGAAGACAGTTGTTCTTGTAGGTAAAGGAGTAACGTTTGACTCAGGAGGTATAAACTTAAAAACATCCGAAGGTCTTAATAATATGAAAATGGATATGGCTGGTGCTGCTGCGGTTGCCTCAACCCTTATAGCCGTTTCAAATATAAAACCTGACATAAAAGTTGTTGGAGTATTGCCTATTGTGGAAAATATGCCTTCAGGTTCTGCAATCCGACCCGGTGATGTTATTAAAAGTTTTGAAGGTAAAACTATTGAAATAGGAAATACAGATGCTGAAGGAAGGTTGATTCTTATCGATGCAATGGCATATGCAATTAAGAAGTATAAACCAAATGTTCTTATTGATGTAGCAACTTTAACCGGAGCGTGCGTTGTTGCTCTGGGTGAAAAGATTGCCGGTGTATTCTCTTTTGATAATAAAATAGCTGATTCAATTGTTAAATCCGGTGAACGAACTTTCGAGAGATGCTGGCAAATGCCTATGCCGAAAGACTATAAAGAATTTCTTAAAAGTGAAATTGCCGATATCAAGAATATCGGGAATTCACGATATGGTGGTGCCATTACAGCAGCCATGTTTTTGTCGGAGTTCACAGGTGATACAAAATGGGCACATATAGATATTGCAGGACCTGCATTTATTAACAAGGGGACTGCATATTGCGGGGCAGGAGGTTCCGGATTCGGGGTCCGCCTTTTATGTGATTATTTAGAAAATATATGAAGATTTTTTACTTTATACGAGTTCATCAAAATTGACTCTTTGTATACCTTCAAAAATATTTGTCTAAAATTATAATTCAGGTGGCCTGGATGAGTAAAATTTATTTGTTAAAAAATACTATTCAGGAATATGCATGGGGTTCATATACAGCCATAAATGAACTTCTTGGCAAGGGCCCCGGGGATAAAACTGATAAACCACAGGCCGAGCTTTGGATGGGTGCGCACCCTAAAGCGCCATCCCTTGTAAAATATAAAGGGAAATGGGTTTCACTGTCCGAAATAATTATTGAAAATCAACAGAATATTCTTGGGGATGAAGTAAATAGTAAATTTGACGGGAAGCTTCCTTATCTGTTCAAAGTTCTTGCTGCGGCAAAACCTCTTTCGATTCAAGCACATCCCAGTCTCTCCCAGGCAAAAGAAGGCTTTGAAAATGAAAACAGGGAAGGCATACCTTTGAATGCACTTTCCAGGAATTATAAGGATGATAATCACAAACCGGAATGTATATGCGCTTTGACATCCTTTTGGGCTCTTAACGGTTTTCGCATGATACCGGAGATATTGTCCTATATGGATATTATTACTCCGCCTTCATTTAATGGAGTACTTGATATATTAAGAAAGGAACCGAATTCATCAGGGTTGAAGATTTTTTTTAATTCTTTGATGACAATGGAAAAGGACAAGCAGAAGCAGATTATAACCGGTACCGTAGAAAATGTACTCAAGCTGTCGAAAAAGGACCCTGTATATAACCCGGTATATAAATGGATAGTAAAGCTTAATAATGAATATCCCGGTGATATTGGTGTTTTTGCCCCTGTTCTATTAAATCTTATATGCCTTGAGCCCGGGCAGGCAATGTTTCTACCTTCAGGCGAGCTGCATGCATACCTTGAAGGTGTTGGTATAGAACTAATGGCAAACTCTGATAATGTGTTAAGAGGCGGACTGACACCAAAACATGTAGATTTGAAGGAATTATTAAAGGTTCTTAATTTCAGGGAAAGAGAGGTTGAGATACTTTTACCTGTCAGGAAAAACAATTGTGAAAGTATTTATGAAAGCAGGGCGGATGAATTTGTTCTATCAGTTGTTAAGGTAAGTGAAAAAAATGATTGCTCTGTCTTTCAAAATAGAAGTGTTGAGATAATTCTATGTATTGAAGGTAATGCCTCGGTTTCAAATATCCATGCAAATGGAGATGCTGTAATGCTTGAAAAAGGGACTTCTGTTCTTATACCGGCGTCCATACCTGAATATGAAATAAATGGGAACGCAACTCTTTACAAGGCTTCAATTCCTTTATAAGCATTATTAAGAAATATAATAATTTAAAATTTTATATTAAGTGCAGGTGATACACCCTTTGATATACTCATTCAAACGTTCATTTCGGGAAAGCTGAGCCCCAATCCTGGGTCACTTAAATGGGGAGAAATTTTTCTGATACAATTGTCTTTTTTTGAAAAGGCCTTAACTTTACGGTTAAGGCCTTTTGTGATATAGGCTCCTTAATTAGTTCTTATATATTAAGATGCCTTTTATGTAATTTGTAGTAAAATAGTTTCCTTAAATATATATATATCGGTTGTGGCTCTTAAGGAAGTATTAGGACTAATTGATGCAAGTTTTTGATAAATTATAATCTCTTTGTATGCGGGTATAAAAATTTATATTAGAGGTGGAAAATGAGAATTGGGACCGGATACGATGTGCATCGTTTAGTTCCGGATAGAAAACTGATTCTTGGTGGAGTAACAATTCCTAATAAACTGGGTTTACTTGGCCATTCAGATGCTGATGTTCTTGTCCATTCATTATGTGATGCATTATTAGGTGCGGCAGGCATGGGTGATATCGGGATTCATTTCTCTGACTCTGATCCTGAATATAAAGATATCGATAGTATGAAAATACTATCTTCAGTCCTGGAAATGGTTTCAGAAAAGGGTTTTATAATAATAAATATTGATTCGACCATATGTGCAGAATCACCAAAAATTGCTCCCTATAGGGATGATATTCAGAAAAATATTGCAAAGATCTTAAAAATTGATTTTGATCGTGTTAATATAAAAGCTACTACGACCGAGGGTCTTGGTTTTATTGGCCGGGGTGAAGGGATAGGCGCAATGAGTACAGTTCTTTTGAATCTAATTTAACACCGGGGAATAAGTATGAGTTTAAATATATATAATACATTGAGCGGGAATAAAGAACCATTTGAACCCTTTGAACCTGGAAAGGTAAAAATGTATGTCTGCGGCCCTACAGTTTATGATTCCTGCCATATCGGCCATGCAAGATCAGTGGTGGTTTTTGATGTTATAGTTCGTTACTTACGTGCAATTGGCTATGATACTACTTACATCAGAAATTTCACTGATGTAGATGATAAAATAATTAACCGGGCAAATGATTTAGGTATTACATTAAAAGAGCTGTCCGAGAAATATATTGATGAATTCAATGAAGACATGGATGCTCTGAATGTCAGGAGACCTGATTTCGCACCAAAGGCTACAGAGCATATTGATCAGATAATTGATGTAATCAAAAGACTTATTGAAAAAGGCCACGCATACCAGGTTAATGGTGATGTTTATTATTCTGTAAATTCTTTTGAAGGGTATGGAAAACTTTCAGGGCGAAAACTGGAAGATATGGAAGCAGGTGCAAGAGTTGATATTGATGAGAAAAAAAATAATCCGTTTGATTTTGCCCTCTGGAAATCTGCTAAACCTGATGAACCTTCATGGGATAGCCCTTGGGGTGAGGGTAGGCCCGGATGGCATATTGAATGTTCTGCCATGGGTCGTGAATTTCTTGGAGAAACGTTTGATATTCACGGTGGTGGTAAGGATCTGATTTTCCCGCACCATGAAAATGAGATAGCCCAGTCTGAAGCGGCATTTGGGAAACAATTTGTCAGATATTGGGTGCATAACGGTTTTGTTAATATTAATCAGGAAAAAATGTCAAAATCACTTGGAAACTTCAAGATGATAAAAGATGTGATAATGAAATATCATCCTGAAGCTGTGCGTCTTTTCCTTTTATCAAATCATTACAGAAGTCCGATAGATTTTAATGATAAATCAATGGACGAATCAAGTGCAGGACTTGACAAGATATATACTCTGCTTCTCCGTGTTGAGAAAAGTATCGGTTCCGCCAAAGATATTGAACCTGCAAATATTTATGAAAAATTCTGTGAAGCAATGGATGATGATTTTAATACAGCCCGCGGTATAGGTATAATTTTTGATTCTGTCAGAAGTATAAACCGTATGCTTGATAAAAATACTGCAGGGGCTTTGGATGACAATTTGTCTGTTGAAGAAAAAAAAGAAATCGGATCCGCCCATGCCGATATTCTCAGGATAGGCAATGTCCTTGGAATTATTACTGAATCACCGGAAGCTTATTTCAATAAAAAGAAAGAAACAGCTCTTGAGGATAAATCGGTTGATGCTGAAATGATTGAGGAAATGATAAAAAAACGTTTCGAAGCCAGGAAAGCCAAAGATTTTGAAACTGCCGATAGCATAAGAGACAAACTTGATTCCTTGAATATAACACTTGAGGATAGTCCTGAAGGAACTATTTGGAAAGTAAAAGAATAAACCTTGATGGTGTCGTAAAAAGTCTCCATCTACTGCGTTATAGCGATTGGTCAGACACTCGACATACTGCATGTATGCCTTCACCCCTGATCAACCGTTATGCCTTGTATATGAAGATTTCTACTTAGTCATCGGTACGAGTTCATCAACCTTAATACTTCTTTTTTTTATTTTATAGAGTTTTACTGTTATTACATGTCTGAGTTTAAAATAATATCGGAGTTTGTTCCAAAAGGCGACCAGCCCGGAGCAATAGATACTCTCAGTGAAGGGATACTTAATGATAGGAAACACCAGGTTCTTCTCGGGGTCACAGGTTCCGGTAAAACATTTACTATGGCCAATGTTATTCAGAGAGTACAGAAACCGACTCTTGTAATAGCTCCAAACAAAACTCTTGCTGCGCAGCTTTATAATGAATTTAAGGTTTTGTTTCCTGAAAATGCAGTAGAATATTTTGTCAGTTACTACGATTACTATCAACCCGAAGCTTATATACCAACGAGTGACACATATATCCAAAAAGATTCCTCCATAAATGAAATGATTGATAAATTGCGTCATTCTGCCACCAGATCGGTTCTTACCCGAAAAGATGTTATCATAGTAGCGAGCGTATCGTGTATTTTCGGACTTGGTGCACCTGAAGATTACCTTGCCATGAGGGTTGATATTGTAAAAGGTAAGGAAATGTCGAGAGACGCTATGCTTAGTGGCTTTGTAGCCATGCATTATGAAAGAAATGATGTTGATTTTTACAGGGGAGTTTTCAGGGTTAGAGGTGATCGAGTTGAAATATTTCCTGCTTATGAGGAAGCAATGGCTTACCGCATTGAATTCTTCGGGGATGAAATTGAGAGCCTTGCGGAAATAGACCCATTGAAGGGTAATGTAATAAGGAGTTTAAACCATCTTACAATTTATCCTGCAAGTCATTATGTTACTCAGAAGCAAACCCGTACCAGGGCCATAGAAACTATCAAGGATGAACTTAAGGAGCGCATAGCATTTTTTAGAAATGAGAACAAACTTATTGAAGCCCAGCGTATTGAGGAAAGAACAAATTTTGATTTAGAGATGATGCTTGAGATCGGTTATTGTAACGGCATAGAAAATTATTCACGACATATCACCGGAAGAGAACCCGGAGAGCCTCCGCCGACATTAATTGATTATTATCCCGAGGATTTTCTGATTTTTATCGATGAAAGTCACATTGCCATGCCCCAGATTAGAGCAATGTACAAAGGTGACAGGTCTCGAAAGGAAACCCTTATTAAATATGGTTTCAGGCTTCCGTCGGCCCTTGACAACCGCCCCTTTAAATTTGAAGAGTTTGTTTCAAGAATATCAAGGATAATTTTTGTTTCAGCAACTCCGGCAGATTATGAACTTGATATGAGCAGACAGAATGTGGTTGAACAGATCGTAAGGCCAACAGGTCTTATTGATCCTGTTATAGATGTAAGAAGTGCAAAAAACCAGGTTGATGATCTTTTTGAAGAGGTTCAGGACAGGATAAAAAAAGATGAAAGAGTTCTCGTCACAACACTTACCAAACGAATGGCTGAGGATCTCACAGATTATTATTCCGATCTCGGGGTCAAAGTACGTTATCTTCATTCAGATGTGAAAACTATGGAGCGGATTGAGATTATACAGGATCTTAGAATGGGAAAATTTCATGTTCTGATAGGTATAAATCTTTTACGGGAAGGTCTCGATATTCCTGAAGTTTCATTAGTTGCCATACTTGATGCAGACAAGGAGGGTTTTCTTCGTTCTGCAAGATCCTTAATCCAGATCTGTGGACGTGCATCCAGAAATGTAAATGGGAAAGTCATAATGTATGCCGACAGGAATACCGACTCGATGAAACAAGCAATGAATGAAACAAATCGCCGTAGAAAAGTTCAGGAATCATATAATAGTTATTTTAATATTACACCTAAATCTATAGAAAAAGATATTACAAAAGTCTTTGACTTTGAAGAAACTACCAATTCGAATATTCAGGATAAGGTTGTTGAGACTATTGCTGAATATAAGACCCTTGATAACCTTGATGAAATAATCAATTCTCTTGAGAAAGAAATGAATGAGACCGCAAAGGCTCTTGACTTTGAAAGGGCAGCAGAAATCAGGGATATTATAAGAGAACTTAAAAAAATAGTAGTATTTGAGCTTTAATATATGGATAAAGATATCAAAGAGGGGAAAAGCCTTGTTGAGAAACTGCCCAGAGTTTCGACCTCTCCAGGCGTATACCTGATGAAAGATATTAATGGGGTTATAATATATGTAGGAAAGGCTCTTAATCTCAGGAAAAGAATGGCTTCATATTTTTTTCTACCATCATTGGATTCAGGCCGAACAGATATTAAAACAGGTGTTTTGATTAATAAAATATCTGATTTTGAAACAATTATAACTGAAACCGAGAATGAAGCCCTGATTCTTGAATCAAACCTGATTAAAAAATACAGGCCCCGATATAATATAATCTTAAAAGATGACAAACGTTATCCTTCACTTAGGCTTAACGTTAATGATCCTTACCCATTTCTTGGTATAGTCAGAAAAATAAAGAATGATGGCGCCCAGTACTTTGGACCCTATTCATCAGCCTATTCAGTTCGTAATACTTTAAAGACGATAAACAGAACATTCAAACTTCGAAAATGTAGAACAAGAGATTTTAAAAATAGAACGCGCCCATGCCTTAACTACCAGATGAATATTTGCCTTGCCCCATGCTGTCTTGATGTTGACAAGGATATATATAGCGATATTGTTAAAGAAGTAGCACTTTTTTTGAATGGTAAATCCCATGCTTTGGTAAATAAAATTAAAGATGAAATGACTTCTGCTGCAGGAGGGCAGGATTACGAAAAAGCAGCTATTCTCCGAGATAAGATGTTTGCAATTAAAAAGACACTTGAGAAGCAGGTAGTGGTTACTAATGATTTTATTGACAGAGATGTAATCGCTATTGCATGTCGCCCTGAATATACAGTAATCACAATTTTAACTGTTCGGGGAGGTTTGCTGATTGGCTCACGTCATTTCTGTTTTTCGGAAACCGTATCTATTGAATCTGAAATTGTTAGAAATTTTATTATGCAGTATTATATAAAAAACCATTATATCCCAAAAGAGATACTTGTACCTGTTCTCCTTGATGATGTGTATATTCTTGAGAAATGGCTTGGGACATTAAAGAAATTAAAAGTACGGATTTTGTTTCCCAAAAGGGGTAATAAGAAAAAACTGTTAAATATTGCATTACAGAACGCAGAAAACGAATTGATGGACAGGGTTGTTTCTGATTCAAAGCACCTGGACCTTCTTTCAAGATTGCAGAAAATAATTAAGATGGATGTTTTACCCGGTCATATTGAATGTTTTGACAATTCCAATATTTCTGGTGCTGATCCGGTATCAAGTATGGTGGTATTTAAAAATGGTAAACCTGAAAAGAAGTCATACAGGCGATATAAAATAAAAACTGTTGTAGAGCAAAATGATTATGCCTATATGTCCGAGGTTATCGAGAGGCGATATGGAAAAGGTGGCGCTTCAAAACCATATCCTGATTTACTGATTGTTGACGGAGGTAAGGGACAGCTTAATATCGCTGTATCAATATTAAAGAATCTGGGCATAAATGAAAAGGTTGTGGTTATTGGTATAGCAAAGAAGGATGAGGGAAAAGGTGAAACTTCTGACAAGGTTTATATGTTTGGCAGAGCAAATCATGTTAACATTGGAAGACAAGGCGATGTGTTGCTCTTTCTTCAGTATATAAGGGATGAGGCGCATCGTTTTGCGATTTCATTTCACAGATTAAGACGCTCAAAAACAACATTAAGGTCTGTTCTTGACGATATCCCGGGTATAGGGAAAAAAAGAAAGGGGATTTTATTAAAACATTTTGGTGGAATAAAAAAAATAATGGAAGCGTCTATTGAAGAATTAATAACTTTGCCTGGAATAAGCTCTGAAGTTGCAGAAAATATAAAAGAAAAATTTGACCGGTAATTTCCCGTTTATTGATTAACAATGATGGCGTCGTAAAAAGTCTCCATCTACTGCGTCGTAGCGGTTGATCAGAAGTTCGACATACTGCATGTATGCCTTCACTCCTGATCAACCGCTATGCCTTGTATATGAAGATTTCTACTTAGCCATCGTTAGTACTTTTTACGAGTTCATCAACAATAATAGTTAACTGATTTGACAAAATGGCTAAAATATTGATTATAGTATAATAACTTGTGTTTTATAACGGTTTTGCAGTGCTTGTTTAGAGAAATGTATACTTTTTTGAGCATTACTGAGTATGTTTATGAAAAAGTCATGGCGAATAGTACTGATTGATAATAATAAAGAATTGTTATATATAAAACTTCAAATATTGACATAATAGATAAAACTTCATATATACAGTTTTGAACACCTGAAAGCTATTTAGACGAAACGATTTATTATTCTTATCAAAATGATTATTATATCCGCTTTTAATGACCGGAAGTGTGTTAAGTTTTATGAGATTCTTTATGGGGGACGTTCTGATATTCCTTAAGTAGGTTTTTCATATAAGATTACAGGTGATGTCTTATATTTAAGACTTTGCCGTATTTGATTAGAGGCATTTTATGAGCAAACAGGTAAAAAAACTTTTAAAGCAGGCAGATCTATATAAATCCCAGGGTTTATTGAGCGAAGCCAGAAAAAATTATCAAAAGATTAAAAATCTTATTAAAAACAGCGACGGTCTGCCAAATAAGGAAAAATTACTTATTGGTATAAATAAAAAGATCTCAATGTTGGAAAAAGATTTTAATAAATTTCATGATGCACCTTTGAAACCCGGTCAGTCTGATCATGTAAATGAGCTTATCAAGAAACTGTTCTCATTTTCACAGGAAAAGGATAGTGTTGATGAACATGAGGCTTCTTTGGAAGGAGCTATAGCCCTTGCGAAATTCGGGCAGTTTGAAGGCGCTATTTCAGAATTTAAAAATCTGATAAATATCGAATCTACTCGTGTTTCTGCAGCAAAAAATATCATTAGATGCCATCTTGCTCTAGATACTGTAGATGCTGCTGTTGAAGAATTTAAGCAATGGGGAGATGGTGACCTGTTTACACCTGAACAGCTGGAAAATGTGCGTGTTTTTTTTGAAGATACCCTTGATAAGAAAGGGATACAGAAAGATCTGGCGGGCGGTACTTCGAGTCATAAGGAGGCTGAGCCGTCTCTTAAAGAAGATGATATTGATGACGAAGAATTTCTTGATATCAGTGCCGTAGCAATTACTTTTGATTCAGGGCCTAAAAAGGGTGAACAGGTTGAACTTGATGTGAGTTTTCAATCAGGAAATATTATAAGTCTTATTGTATCAGGCAAGGATGAGTCAATTATTGAAAACCTGCAGGTAGACACAAAGCTCGATGACCTTCATTTTTATTCACCTATTGCAATTTTCAGGGGTGCCGGTGTTGTTTCCGCTAAAACGCAGATTGAATCAGGACCCAAAAAAGGTGATTTCAGTCTTGATATAAAGATAGAAAGTATATAGACATTTTCAATAGATGAATGGTTTTCATAATATCGGCCACAGTTATTATCGAAAAGAGTAAGTTTTTTCAGAATTGACTTTGTTACTGGATATAATTATGTTATTATTAAGTTTATTCATATCGACTTAGACCTAAATTGAGCCTGGGAATTGGGAAAATATATGGCAATTTTTAATCTGAAAAAGCGTGAGATAGAATGTAAAGTCGTTTTCTACGGCCCCGGAAGATGTGGTAAAACGACAAATCTCGAATATGTATACAAGTCTCATAAAAAACAGGTTGAGGGTGAAATGGTTTCCATTAACACTGAGGGGGATCGTACACTTTTTTTTGATTATCTGCCTATGGAGCTTGGGAAGATAAAAGGCTGTGATGTCCGTGTTCAGTTGTTTACAGTCCCGGGGCAGGTGCAGTATAGTTCAACCCGTAAACTTGTCTTGAGAGGTGTTGACGGTTTGGTTTTTGTTGCTGATTCAATGAAGGTAAGACGAGAAAAAAATATGCTTTCATTAAAAGATCTGCAAAAGAATTTAAAAGAATACGGGTTAAGTGTTTTTAAGGTGCCTCTTGTTTTGCAGTATAATAAAAGGGATCTTGCAGAAGAGGGAATACCTCTTATGCCTATTGAGCAGATGGAAAAAGATTTGAACAGACAATTGAAAGTCCCTTCATTTTCCGGAAGTGCAGTAACAGGAGAAGGCGTAGGGGATACATTACAGTCCTGTCTGAAACTAACCCTTCAAAACCTTCAAAAACAACTAGGCTGGGCAGAAAAAAAATAAAATGAATAATAAATTAGTTCTATCGGGAAACCTTGCTTTCCTCAATCTTGGTGAACTTATTCAGCTATTTGGTTCAAGTGGAAGCACGGGCGTGTTGCGTATAATCAGCAAGTATATTGAAACACCAGGTATGGTTTATTTTTCAGAAGGGAATCCGCTTGATGCCTCAACCGGAGAAACAAAAGGACTTGACGCATTGTATTCTCTTTTCGGATGGAGCGAAGGAGAGTTCGAGTTCAGCGAGGAAAGTATAAAGAAAAAAGATGTCATCAAAAAAAGCCGTATGGAGATAATTCTTGATGGTTTAAGAATGGTTGATGATGGAGAAATTGAAAAGCTTGGAAATATATCATACGAGAAAACAAAAGGGCCCTCCGGAGACAGAACTTTGCCTGTTATCAAAGGGCCAATGCCTGATTATATGTGTGTTGTTGATGAAGAAGAATTTCATGATGGCTCGGTCATTGTTACACAGGGGAGTCATGGCAGCTGGATCTGGGTTGTTTTAGACGGAGTTGTTGAAATACGAAAGGAAATGCCTGGCAAAGACCCTCTTCCTATTATTCGAATAGGCAGCGGATCTTTTATAGGGAATATTACAGCTTTATTATATAGTGGTAATCTTCGCAGTGCAACTGTAGTGGCTATAGGGGATGTCCATCTGGGTGTTATTGATTCCCAGATGTTGTCAAGTGAGTATACATGTCTTTCATCAGAATTCAAAAATGTTCTTTTAAGTCTCGACAAACGTCTGAGACAGGTTACTGAAAAGGCAGTTGAAGTTTATAATAATATTGAGAAACCGATTGACCTTAAAGATAAAGAACAATTAATAAAACAGGATTCGAGTGATAATAGTGTATATAGGATAAAACAGGGACAGGCCTATGTTGTACGAAAAACAAAAAAAGGCAGTATTGTTCTCAGTGAACTGGAGAAAGGTGATTTTATAGGTCATTTACCATTTGCTAATATTGGCCATGAACCTAACTCTGCTTCTATATATATTTCAGAAGATACTGAAGTAGAACCTGTAGATCTTGATGAGTTGCAAAATCAATATTTCAGTCTTACAGCTACTTTAAAAGATATGACTGATAATTTTGTTACTTTTTTATCCGCTACTACAACGATTACATGTGATTTGTATAATAAAGGTGGTAAAAAAGAAGCTATCAATGAAGGTACGACAAATTAATTGTTTATTAATAACATAAATATTGAGAAAAGAAAATGTCATCAAAAAACAGAAAGCATAACAGGATTTTATCTGCTAACCTGATTTCCTATGATTGCCTTGAGAATGATGTTGTCGTTTCTCAGGGTATGGGCAAAACCCTGAATGTCAGTCGAGGTGGTATTCTGTTAGAAACCCATGTTCAGATTGATATCAAGTATTCAATGTCAATATCTATAGGACTTGATGATGAACTTGTTAATATCAAGGGGAATGCAGTATACTCCAAAAAAAGTGAAAGTGGGAAATATGAGTCCGGTGTTGAGTTTATGGAAGTTGATAAGAAAGCAGTGCGGGTTTTAAACAAATATATAATTGCTTTTAATGAGCAGAAGGCAAAATCTGAAAATTCAGATTAGTCAAATGTCTGCAGCACATTGTTAATCTTTTCTCCATACTCCTTACCGGTTTTTATTTTTATCAACTCCTCACCCGTATACTTTCCTTAAAAACATACGTTTGTAGGTATTGTCTATAATCGTTTACTTCAAATTTAATGAATGAAATTTTAAACCACGATATATGAGGATATTTATATGAGTAATGCAGTATATGAAACTGATTTTTCAGGCTTAGACCTTATAAAAAGAGGTAAAGTAAGAGATTTGTATGACCTTGGTGATAATCTTTTAATGGTTGCGACAGATCGTCTATCAGCTTTTGATGTCATTATGCCTGATCCTATACCTGAGAAGGGAAAGGTTCTTACCGGGATTTCCCTTTTCTGGTTTGATGTTATGTCATCAATTGTAAAAAATCATCTGGTTACAGGCAATGTAGAGGAGTATCCAGCAGAATGTCAACCCTATGCTGAGACTTTACGTGATAGGAGCATGCTTGTAAAAAAAGCCGAACCTTTATCAATCGAGTGCGTTGTTCGTGGGTATATTTCCGGTTCAGGATGGAAATCTTACCAGGATTCAGGAGATGTATGCGGAATAAAACTACCAGAAGGGCTGAAAGAATCGGATAGGCTTCCTGAACCTATTTTTACTCCCTCCACAAAAGAAGAACTTGGTCTTCATGATATAAATATTGATTTTGATGAGGCATCAAAGAGGATTGGACGTGAACGTGCTGAGAAAGTAAAAGAACTCAGTATTGCAATATATATGAAAGGTGTCGAGATCGCTGAAAAGCTTGGTATTATAATTGCTGATACAAAGTTTGAATTCGGCATTTTTGGTGACGAAATAATATTGATTGATGAGGTACTGACCCCTGATTCTTCAAGGTTTTGGCCAAAAGATTCTTATAATCCCGGTGGTCCTCAAAACAGCTATGACAAGCAATATGTTCGTGACTATCTTTTGTCCATAGGCTGGGGGAAAAAACCACCTGCCCCTTCATTACCTGAAAATGTCATTAATAACACTTCTGATAAATATCTTGAAGCTTTTAGATTGTTTGCCGGATAGGATGATCTGTAAACTTGAAACTATTAGTATTAGCAGTATTGATACCGAAGACACTACTTATCGTATTACTACACCATTGCCTGATAGTGATCTTGTTCGCTCTATTTCCGATATTGGTATAATAAACCCTCCTATATTAAAACAAAAAGGATCAAAATATTCGATAATCAGTGGTTTCAGACGGGTTGAGGTATGTAGTGAGCTTAGGTGTAATAAGCTTGAATGCCGTATACCCGGATCTGATACAAGTGAAATCAATTTAATAAAAATTGCTATTTCGGAAAATTCCTTACAGAGACCGCTCAATCTAATTGAACAATCAAGAGCGTTAAATCTGATTTCATTTTATTTTGATAATGATAATCTTTTAAAGGAAGCCTCTGCTCTTGGTCTGCCGGGGAATTTAACTCGTATAAAAGGTATGAAAATTCTTGTTCAGCTTCCTCAAATAGTACAGGAAGGGATCATTTCCGGAAACATATCTTATGCAATTGCACAAGAACTGCATAAGCTTCCAGTAAAAGCTTGTACAAGTATTGCATGTCTTTTTCGCGAACTTAAGGTTGGCTTAAACAAACAAAAGGAAATTCTAAACTTTGCAGTTGAAATTGCTGCACGCGAAGAAATAGAATTAACTGATGTACTTGAAGATAGAGTCCTTGAGAAAATCATAAACAATGATGATATTGACAGAAATCAAAAAACAGGAAAAATAAGGCATTATTTAAAGAAAAAAAGATATCCGGCGATTACTGCTGCTGAAGCTGAATTTTTAAAAAACATAAAAGATTTGAACCTTGATAACCATACAAGATTAATTCCCCCTAAAGACTTTGAAGGTATTACCTATTCTATGAATATGAGTTTTAATAATATTCAAGAGCTTAAGGAGCGTAAGGAGCTTCTGGAAAAAATTCTTCAAAATCCTGTCATAAAAAATATTCTCAATTAAGAGCTGTTTTATAAAATTGACCTGGCCAATAACGTTACTGGATGAACAACCTCAAAAGAAGTATTCATCTCAATTTGCCATTTACAGGTTTCACAGTCGGTTATTACGATGTCCGGATTTATTGAATCAATCTGTCTGAACAGGTTTTCCCCAATTTTCTGGGAAATAGGGTAGTATTCCTTTTTAAAACCATATGTGCCGGATATTCCGCAACATTCCGAATGAAGTACTTTAAGATTCAAGCCCGGTATGATTTTGAGTAATTCTTTTGTGTAAACGGCGCTACCAAGTCGTTCGAGATGGCATGGCGGATGATAAGCTGCAGTGATATTTAATGGCTTCATAGGAGGCGTATCACATTTTCTAAATTTCCTGTAGATATATGTGGTGATATACTCAATCCGATCTGCAATTGTATCATTTTTAACTCCCAGAAGTTCAGGGTATTCCTGCTTTAGCGCAAATGCGCAGGTTGATGATGTGACAACAATTTTAGACTTTTTGTTCTTCGTAGCCTCTGTAAGTGTTTTTATATTGTGTTTTGCGTTTTTCCTTGCTCTTTTGATATAACCGTTTGCTATCATGGGAACACCGCAGCATTTTTCTTTTGTAATAAATACTCCGATATTAATTGAGTTAAGCAGTTTGATAGCGTCTTTCCCCAATTCGTGGTCATTGAAGTTGACATAACAGCCATGAAAAAAAACAACATTTTCCTTGTATGAAGTTTGATATTTTGACTGATGTTTGTACCATTGTCGGAATGTGCCGTATGCATATTCAGGAAGTGTTTTTTTTATGGATATTTTCAGGAAAAGGTCCAGAAATACTTTTACAGGTAAAGATGAATTTAAAGCGTTTATGATAGTAGATACTTTTGTTGCCAGGTTGCCGACAAAGTCGGTACGGCTCATAATATAGTCCCGTATACGAATTTTTTTAATCGATATTTTGCTATCGGCATTTCGGATAATTGTGGCAATATTAACATCGGAAGGGCAGGCTATTTCGCAACGTTTGCAGTTATTGCAGTATTTAACAGACGGGTCAATTAAACCGGGGTTTTTTATCCTTAACCGTTCGGCATCCGGCCCGGAATGCTTTGGGCCCGGGTACATATTTGTGACTCGTGCAACAGGGCAATATACAGTACAAATAGTACATTTAATACAGTGATCAAAGCTTATGTTTTCGAGTTTAATCATTTTTTAGTTATTTGTTTTGCAGCATAGAAACCGGTACTGATAGCAACTCCACTTCCGGTACCTTCTTTTATCGGGTCGTAGCCGGCAAGAAGAGCTCCTGTACAGAAAAGATTTTTTAAAAGGCTGCCGGAACTAGTAAAGGGGTTTAGCATGCTGTTTGTTTTTACACCGAAATTCAGGAAAGGATGACCCTGATTATGAAAGAATTCTTTAGAACGCCAGGAACTTCTATCTTTTGGATAATCAATTTTAAGATTGAAAACAGGCTCTTTTATCATATTGAAATCTGCTGTAAGACCGCCACTGAAAAAACTGCCGGTGGTTAGAACAAAATTTTTTGCTTTCAGCTTTATGCCCTTTAAATTACGTGTGTATATATAATCAACTTTATTATTGGTTATTTTACCACCTTCAACTTTGTCGCCGGGAATAAAGATTCCTCCAAGAGCGGTAAACCTTGATTTAAGCGCACTATCCAGTCTTATGCCAAGTAAAGACGGAGGAAGGGTTGGAATCTCATAAATATGCTTTCCTGTCATTTCACATAAATTATTATGTATTGTATTAAAATCATTGATCCCTATAAATGCAGGCATTCCAACGAATTCTGCATCGCCGGCCACTACCTTGATACTGTTTGCTATTTGTTCAATGTATTCCATTGAGTCAAATATTCGTCCAATATCTATTGACCTGAATTCGTGCTTATTTATTCCTTCTTGTTCAGGCAGTTCAACTTCGCCTGTAATTATTGTACTATCTTTAAATAATTTGTGTTTAGTTAGATTGTCTGCTGCAATGGCTGGATAAAAATCTCTGAATCCCTTGAACGTAATGAGTGCAATTTTTGTCTTTCCAGGAAAAGTTTCCATATAATCATTATTAAATACACTTTTTTGCGACAGGAAAGTAGGTTTGATTGTACCAAGTGTTGTAACATGAAAATGGTTCTTATCAGAATTTGATATTAATTGAAGGTCTTCTTTTGATGTTTCTTTCTGGAAAAAGAGTATGGCTTCTTTTATAACTTCAGTACTGCATTTTGTGTAAGGGTGGAAGGGTTTTTTTTCAGTAAACTCTTCAAGGACTTTAAAGGGAGACTTAACAACTTTTCCTTCAGGATAATAACTGAGAAGATCTATAGATCCTGAAGAAAAGTGCAATGCGCTCATTCCTGTTGATATTAGGGCACAGCTTAAACCCTCGGAAAGGCATTTTATCCCGCAGGACAGCCCTGATATTCCTCCGCCGATTATTATGCAGTCGTAATTCATAGAATTAGGTTACTCATTAATGGTTATTATTCTCTTTTCCCTTTGACACCGAATCCTTTTGTTAAATTGCCGATTCCGAAAAGGCCCTGATAGATCCAGTATGTAAATTCCGCCTCTCTTAGAGAATCTCCCCAGAGGGTAGGCTTTACACCTTTCCATCGTTCTTCAAGAAAATCGATCAGCATTTTTACGGCCTCTTCTCCTTTTGTTTCTCCATATTCTGTGAAAAGACCTGCCGAGCGGTATGCGCACTGGCCTCCCTGACATGGCCCCATCCCGGTTCTTGTTCTTCGGCGAAGATCAACTATATCTTTTACAAGCTGGTTGTCGATAGCATATTTTACTTCCCGATCTGTAACCATTTCGCATTCACAAATAAGGCCCGAACCCTTTTTATTACTTTGGAGAATCTGTTCTGCACGTGTTCCATGACGGTATATTGTTGATCCAACAACAGAATTGGAAAACCCCTGGAAAGGTTTTAATTTTCTTTTATTAAAAAATATCTTTTCTGATCCGGGAATAGGAGTTTTTCTTGTCAGGCATTTCTTTTTTATATTCAGTTTTTTACAAACAAGATTAGTTGCCTTCTCAGCCATTAGGCGGTAAGTCATGAGCTTCCCACCGGTTATGGTTATAAAATTTTCAATGCCATCCGACTCTTTATGATCTATAAGAATAATTCCGCGTGAGATATCTCTTCCATCCATATTTCCTGATAAGGCCACAAGCGGCCTTATTCCGCAGTATGCCCGAAGAACACGAGTCTTGGATACATTTGGTATAAGCTTTTCTCCCTCGTCAAGCAAAATTTTTATTTCATCATCATCTACAACAGGTTCATCGATAATATCATAGGAAATCTTTTTTGATGTTGTTCCTATAAGAGATACCGTATCACCAGGTACAAAGATATCACCACTTGAAGGTTTTCTGCATCTGTTTATAACAACATTATTTATCCTGTAGTCTATTATTAGCATTGAACCTTTTGACGGGTACATTTTCAACCCTATACCTGCAGGTTCGCAGATTTTCTGTCCCCATATACCTGAAGCATTTACAGTTACTTTACCATATATTTCAAAATTTTCATCTCTATGTCTGTCAAAGCAGCGGACGCCGGTTAAGCTGTTTTGATTTGTGATAAGCTGTGTTATTTCAGTATGTGTAAAAACAACTGCTCCCCGCTCAACTGAATCCATAATATTTGATGCTGCAAGTCGAAACGGATCTATAGTGGCGTCAGGAACTTTGAGAGCTTTTCGTATTGATGGATTCAGGTTCGGTTCTTTTCGTAATGCATCTTTGATACTAATTTCTTTGCAATCTATACCTGCATTGAGACAGTCTCTGACAAGCATGTCATGATATCCCTGATCATCTTCAGGTAGTGTGACAAACAGACCGCCGGTGTCCTCAATACAGTGACGGGCAATTTTTTTCAGGATTCTGTTTTCGGCTATGCATTCTTTGGCAGATACAGGATCTTTGGTTGCATAACGGGCTCCTGAATGTAGAAGTCCGTGGTTCCTGCCAGTAGTACCGGAGGCTATATCATCTTTTTCTACAAGAACAGCCTTAATACCTCTAAGAGTGCAGTCTCTTAGCACTCCGCTTCCTGTTGCCCCTCCGCCGATGATGATTACATCTGTTTCGATTTTTTTCATTTCTTTGTTTTTGCTCCGTAATTGTATTCCAAATGCTTAAAGCCAGTCGTAAGTTCGTTTAACAGCTTTCAGCCAGCCATTGTATAATTCATTTCGCTTTTTATCCGACATTTCAGGATCCCATTTTCTTTCAAGAGTCCAGTTAGATTTTAATTCATCTGTAGTGTCCCAGAATCCGGTTGCAAGACCGGCTGCAAATGCAGCTCCTAGTACTGTTGTTTCTGAAATCTTTGGGCGAAAGACAGGAATGTTTAGAATATCCGACTGAAACTGCATAAGGATTTCATTGACAACCATGCCTCCGTCCGCCTTTATGGTTTTAAGGCCTATACCCGAGTCTTTTTCCATGGCATCGAATATTTCTTTCGTCTGGAAAGCTGATGCTTCAATAGCTGCTCTTGCAATGTGGCCTTTGTTTATATAGTGTGTCATACCGATTATAAGTCCTCTTGCGTCGCTTCGCCAATGTGGTGCGAATAATCCTGAAAATGCAGGAACAAAATAGATTCCACCGTTATCAGGAACGCTTTTTGCCATGGTTTCAATATCGGCAGATGCATCAAAAAATTCGAGATTGTCTCTAAGCCACTGTACAAGGGATCCTGCCATGGCAATTGATCCTTCCAATGCGTATGCCGCCGGTTGTTTACCGATTTTGTATCCCACGGTTGTAAGCAGGCCTTGTTTTGAATGAACAATTTTTTCTCCTGTATTCATAAGGAGAAAACAGCCTGTCCCGTATGTGTTTTTTGCTTCTCCAACTTCAAAGCAGGCCTGACCGAAGAGAGCTGCCTGCTGGTCCCCCAGATCTCCTGAAACAGGTATTGTGTCATTAAAAACATCGTTTACTTTTGTATGACCATATATTTCACTTGAAGAATGAATAACAGGCAGGATAATTTCAGGGATACCCAATACATCAAGCATGCTTTCGTCCCAGTCAAGGGTATTAAGACTCATAAGCATTGTACGGCTTGCATTTGTGACGTCAGTTACATGGACTCCGCCATCTGGACCTCCTGTGAGCCACCATATAATCCATGTGTCGATATTACCGAATAAAACATTACCTCGGACGGCAGCATCTCTTAATCCATCTGTATTATCAAAAATCCATTTTATTTTGGGGCCTGAAAAATATGTTGCAAGAGGAAGACCTGTAATATGTCGGTAACAATCCATGTCGCTGTTTACAGCAAGATCTTTACAGATTTGATCAGTCCTCATATCCTGCCAGACAATAGCATTGTAATAAGGATCACCTGTTCTGGGGTCCCAGACTATTGTTGTTTCCCTCTGGTTTGTTATGCCGATTCCTGATAATTCTTTTGAAGTAATACCTGCTTTTTTAAGGGCGGTTTTAATTACTTCAAAGGTCCTGTTTTTTATCTCAACCGGATCATGCTCAACCCAACCGGGCTTTGGATATATTTGTCTGTGTTCAAGTTGGTGCATGGATACGATTTCACAGTCATGGTTGAAAATAACAAATCTCGTGCTCGTGGTTCCCTGATCTACAGCCCCGATATATTTTTTCATGGTCGTTGCTTCCCTGAAAATTGAATGCCAAAAAATGAAAAATAGATATTGGAAATTAGTGAAACCTTGTCAGTTATTTCTGAATTACAACAAGTAATGAAGTTAATATGTGTATAACAGATAGCTTGCTGTATATCAAATTATGTGATTGTATAAAAAAATCATTTAAAAGGGACGTCAATTGGTTAAGTAATGCGGATGGTCAAATAATGCGGATCTGTTCAAGCTACTATACTTCCAGCCCATTGCATATTTACCATTAAACCTGGAGCCATAAACCAAGAACTATGAACGATTTTATCTACTTTGCACATCGTGGGGCGAGCGGGTATGAGCCTGAAAATACTCTTATTGCTATAAGAAAAGCACTTGAAATGGGTGCAAAGTGGATTGAAATCGATGTTTACGCTGTGGAAAATGAACTGGTAGTAATTCATGATGAAAGGCTGGAACGTACAACAAACGGCAAAGGCCTTATTACTAATAGTTCTCTGGATTATTTACGTTCTCTTGATGCCGGAAAAGGGGAAAAAATTCCTTTGTTAAGAGAAGTATTTGAAACAATCGGTCATGATGCAGGCCTGAATATAGAATTGAAAGGCCGTGAAACCGCAGAATTAATAGTTTCCTATATTAATGAATTTGTAGGAGAATATGGATGGGAATACAGCCGGATACTTGTATCTTCATTTGAACATCACGAACTTCAAAGGGTAAAAAAACTCCAGCCCGAAATTTTGTTAGCGCCTATATTTTCAAGAATTCCTGAAGATTATATTACAATAGCCAAAGAAATTGATGCATTTTCCGTTAATCTTGATGCCGGGTTTATAAATAAAAAATATGTTGAGGAGATTCATAATCAAATGATGAAGGTCTTTGCATATACTTTGAATGATAAGAAAGATATTCAATTCATGAAGGAAATCGGTGTGGATGGAGTTTTTACAAATTATCCTGAATTAATAGAACTTACGGAATAAGAAAGAACTTTATTATATTTCAGCCATATGTTATAAAACTTCTGTTTTGTCAAAAGGATATATAGTTTTATAGGGTAGTAAAACGGTTTTGAAATACAAAACCTGTCAGTCAAATATCTCCAGAAAATGATACCTGATTAATAATTGTTGTGTGTGCTTTTTGCCGGGTGAATTGCCCCGCTGATGAAATGAGGAGAAAAGGATAATTTAATGATGAAGGTCCGAAAAGCAGTATTCCCCGTTGCCGGGCTGGGTACGAGATTTTTATCTGCAACCAAGGCAATGCCTAAAGAAATGCTTCCTGTCGTTGACAAACCTCTGATTCAATATGCAGTTGAAGAGGCCCTCGATTCAGGAATTGAGCAGATAATATTTGTTACCGGAAGAGGTAAAAGCGCTTTGGAGGATCATTTTGATAAATCCGGGGAGCTTGAGGAGATATTGAGAGCCAAGGGTAAAAATGAACTGCTAAAGTCAATTGAGTCTGTGATTCCTGACTCAGGTACAATCATTTATACTCGACAGAGGGAAATGCTTGGATTGGGACATGCTATATGGTGTGCGAGAAATGTAGTGGGAAATGAGCCGTTTGCAGTTCTTCTTGCCGATGATCTTATTCAATCAGATACTCCTGTTTTGTCACAGATGTTAAAAGAGTTCGAAAATCTTCAGTCAACAATGATAGCCGTTTTTGAAGTAGAACCTTCAGAAACTCAAAAATACGGTATAATTGACGCTGAGAATATCAGTCATAATGTGAAAAAAGTCATGGGGCTTATTGAAAAGCCTACTCCTGAAAAAGCTCCTTCTAATAATGCTATTATCGGACGTTATATTCTTACTCCTGAAATATTTGATATCCTCGGGCAAAAAAAAATCGGCTCAGGTGGAGAAATTCAGTTAACCGATGCCATGGCTTCACTTTTGAAAGATCAATCTATATATGGTTATCAATTCAAGGGGACTCGTTTTGATTGTGGAGACAAGGCAGGGTTCCTGATGGCAAATATTGCATATGCTCTTGAAAGACCTGAAATCAAACCTAAACTTATGCCGTTTATTAATTCAATCGTAAAATAGTGTGAATTCGAATGCAATTACATTAATTGACCATTGCTTCATTTTCTATAATCTTTCATCATACATCTTGCCTACACCATAATCCAGCCGCCTCATAAATTTGCTTTTTGCAGGACCAATTATCTGCATTTCAGGGTTCTTTTTTTGAACTATTTGTGCGATTATCATCTCCTTTGTGCAGCCTGTGCTATATGTTGCATCTTTTCCCACCCATTCTGGCGGGACCTTTTTATCCATGATCTGAAATGATGTTGCTATATCTTCATACGTCTGAAATCTCCAGATATCAATGTAACTGCTTGTCTGGACAATCTCCCACATGTACATTAGATCATCAGCATCCATTCCAGGTTCGTAGTAGTGTGAAGGATTGATAATAAAGGTGTCCTCAAACTGTTTCTTAAGATGTTGAATAAAGACTGACATAATTTCTTTTGCTTCATCAATCTTTCCAGGGATTGAACCTATGACTCCACTGTAGAAAACAACAGTCATGCCATTTTCATTAGCATCTTTCATCTGGTCAATAATTGTCTTTGCCTTTTTTTCAAGGTCCTTATGTGAAAAATTGATTACCGACGGATGTCTCGGTTTAAATGATATCAGAACAGAATCATCGTCTCCTTTTGAAATATTGAAAATGTTCTGTGTGAACTCAAAGCCTGTGTTGAAAAACCTTCTTTTCTGGTCATTACCCCTGGAAATAATTCCGTCAACCTCTTTGAAAATACGGGCATAGGATACTGATGTGAGAAGCAGATTCGTTTTTTCCTGGGTTTCATCAGATATGACATAAATATGATCATCACTTCTCAGAATTCCCACAAGGTCGTTTTTGTTCAGGGATTTTTCATCAATGAAATATGCACCTTCAAGTTTTTTGCTGATTATTTCGTCTTCCTGAGTATCAGTATAGGCAACTTTTGTGAAAAACGGACCACCCTTGACTCCAATAATTACAGTATGTCCAAGTTTTACAAGGTATTTGGCAATTGTGATATCAATTATTATCTCGCCGGTTTCGTCTGCAATCCATAATATTTTTTTTGAGATGTTGGTGCCGCGGGAATTATTTTTTCCATGAATCCCAAGGAAGTCAAAAAGTTTATCAACACCATTACCTGTGAGGGCGCGGGCGAAAATTTTTTTATAATCATTTTCGGTATATTTCCGGTTATCTTCAGAGTCCCAAAGCGGTGTTTCAACTGCAAGCGCTACGAGCCTTTTCAACTCAAGCTCTTCAACACGTTCCCGTATGTCCGTAATCGTTGTCGGGGGGTCATCAAGCTTTGTAAGGTCAACATGGTTTAATGCTTTTTTGAATTCCGGTGATTCAAGTGCTTCGCTTACTTTACGATTTCTCTTTGCTTTTTTAAAACGCAAGGGATCATCAATCTGAGTTCTGTGGTAGAAAATGTTTAAGAGTCGTTTTTCTAAACGCGAAGGCAGCATTATTTCATCGCGTGTTTCATGTTTGTATTTAATTATGACAAGTGATTCAAGATATGTTTTTTCACGATCATCATCAATATTGCTGTCGATCAGTTCAAGAACCCTCTGTAAGACCTCATTGTATTTTTTCTGAAGAAATCCTGACCGATTTCTGTTTATGATAGCCTCAAACATCTCGTCGGAACAGGGATAATAATGATCATTTTCATCAAGATATACCATGAACCTGACCTGTTCCGGTGAAGCCACATGCTCTTTATAGGAATAGTAATCAAGGTGATTTTCAATATAAAATGCAGTATGCCAGGCATCAATTTCCGGGTTTTTGCCATGTTTATATGATGAGCTTATGTCTGATTTCTCCTTGCTGTTTTCCTGGTCCATAGATTGATTCCTTGTATATGAAGATTCTTATTTACCCATCGGATATATTTTTTGCGACGCCATCATATTTAATGATTAAAATACATGTTGTTGTATTGTAAAGTCAAGCAATTGAATAAGGTCGGTTATTACGAAATCAGGTTTGATATCTTTACATTCAGGTTCATCCTGCCTAAGTCTTAAAGATCGTTTGTCTCCGGCAAAAAGTGCGGTCTGGAACCCTTCTTTTTTTGCAGCCAATATATCATTTCTCATATCATTTCCTATATATAAAACCGATTGTACGTTCAAACCTCTTTTTTCAAGCTCTTTTGCAGCAAGCCGGAACATATGTGATGATGGCTTTGCGTATCCGTATCTATATGAAAAAAAGATCAGATCACTATCAAACCCAAGCTCTTCAGCTTTTAAGTTAAAAAACAATTCGAAAAGAAATTGCGTATAAAACTGGGCGTTGGATATTATACCCATGAGTATATTACGTTTTTTTAATGTGGAAATAGTTTTTTCAAGCCCCGGCATAGGGTAAACAGGGTTTACTATGAAATCATATTCAGCTGCAAATTTTCTTATTAAATCCATATCATTGATTTTAATAACTTCGGCCCATATTCTGTCTATCTCTACCTCCGGATAGTCTACTCCTTTTTGTTTCAATTCCTCATGTTTTTCTTTTATTTTACCAAAGAGGTCTTTTAAAAGGTTCTCAGGTAAAAGGTTCCCAGGTAAAAGGTTCTCAGAATTTGAAGATATTGAATATCTGGTAAGTAGTTTGTTTATTTTTTCATATCTATTTTTGTTTTTCTCAGAGATATTTATTCCACCTGATTCGCTTATGAAGAGAGTTCCGTAAATATCAAAAAGAACCCCTTTGATTTCTTCAACAGGTTCTCCTTTTGCTTCCAATGAAGTTTTTATAGGTGAAAGAGGGGTAATATGTTTTTCCAGAAAATCAATTTTCATCATACTTTCTCCATTTAAGAAGACTGAAATTGCGCGGGGTTAAAAAACTTAGCAGCAGAACATCTTTTTTAATCTTATGATTTACCGGGGTATTGATAACTTTTTTATAAATCTTAAGTAGGCTGTCCCGATAATTTTCTTTATTATAAAATTTTTCTACTGCGTTTCGGTTATTTGTCAGTATATCAGACTGATTGTGATATGAATCATTGCCGGGCAGTTCAATATGCGGATTAAGAGCTTTCAGTATGTTATAATTCTTTTTATCTGCCAGTACATTACATATCAGTCTTTTCTGTGAAGATTCATCAAGCAGCCCGAAATCAATTACTTTGCTTTCATTGATTTCTATAAATGATTTTTCAATATCTTTTTTATCTATTACACTCTCAAAGAGTCTTAGGTTTTCTTCAAAAGCACTTTTCCACTTACTGTAAAACAGGTCACCGCCTAACAACTCTATAGGAACAAGAATTTCTGAGTAAAGATGTCCAAGATGGATACCCCGATTTTCAAAATCACAGCATATTTCCGGAAGTCGTCTACCCCAGAGATACTTCCCCGCAGTCCATGGTTCAAGAAATGAGAAACCAAAGCCCTCGGTTATACTAGTAGTAATGAAAAAACTTGATGTTCTAACAAGATTTTCAAATCCGTATTTTTGAGAAGCTTCAAATTCCACATTCAGTTTGTTTTTTCTTGTGAATATTTTCCAGTCATTATAACTTGCAATGTCTGACTCACTGTTCGGAGGAAGGGTTATTGCGAGTTTTTCCCTGTTTTTAAAAAAAAGTGATAATAGTATTGCCTCACCAATATTTTTCCTTCTTATGGCGCGAACAGGGTATAATACAATTTTTTTCTTCTTCGTCATATCTGAATTGAAGTTGAACGTATTAACCATATTGAATGTTTTGTGAAGTCCATCTTCTTTAAGACCCGACTCTTTAAGAATATTGTAATCCCGGGAATTTATAACACCGTAATGACAGTCAGAAACATACTCTTCACCATTGTAATACGACAAAGGGCGACCGTCTTCAGCAAAATCATGAATCTGAAGGAACAGATTTATCCCCATATTTTGCAGCGATTTCAATATATTAAGGAAGCCTCTGTTTTTTGATAATGTTGGATTATGTATGTGAAGAACATCGCACCCGTCTTTCCATGTGGATTTTATAGTACCATATATCTGTTCTGCAGTTTTTTTAGGGTCACAATAGGTGTTGCCTGTTTTATCATAACTTATACCCGGAATATGTTTAATATACTCAGGATATGGTGCTTCAGGCATTTCTCCGGTTAAAACAAGAATCTCACAGTCGTCCTTTACAGCATTTATCTGCTGATTTATGACAGTGGTAACACCGCCAGGTATCAAATGATAATGAACAAATGCAATTTTCATTATATTTATACTTTCAAGTAAGAGTAATTAAGCGACTTTCTCTATCTCAAAATATTCATACGCATTCAGCAAACAATAATCAATAGAAGTATGTATTCGTAATCAATTAAGTAAAATATCATATAGTTTAAATCATATCAAATGTATATGAAGATTTTTACTTAGCCATCGGTTATATTTTTTACGAGTTCATCAGTTTTAATAAAGTAACAAATAAGTGCCGTGTTTGCATATTATTGAAAATTATTTGGGGTTTTTTCGCCGTAACTAATACTTTTATTAACAACATAATTAATATATAATTCAAATATACATATATGAATAAACTACGTTACAAAAGTAAGTTTTATCTTGACATAACGATAACTTTTATCTATCGATCGATACTTTTAATTAATATTAAAATTTTATTAATTGGTATTAAGTGCCAAGTATACGATCGCTTTCTTAAATTCCGAGTTATATCTGGGATACAGGCATGAATTATTAGCAGGCTATCAATGATTTAATTAACAACCTTGAAAAGCTGAATTATAATATTTTTTAAATATCTGATATGTTTTATGTGAGAAGTATCTATAACCCGCTTTAAACAAGTTATTTATGGAGGTTAAAATGTTTATTGGTAATATGGGACACATGATATCTTTTTGGAGTGGCTTTTACCCGGAAAGTGAAGCAGTTGTTTATGAGGGTAATAGAATTTCATATAGGGAACTTAATGAGAGAATTAATAAAGTTTGCCATGTATTAACCGACAAATTGGGAATTGTAAAAGGAGACAGGGTTGGAATTTTGCTTAACAACTGTGTTGAGTTTTACGATATTGTTTTTGCATGCTCCAAAATCGGCGCAATATTCGTCCCTTTAAACATTCGTTTAGCCGGCAGAGAACTTGAATATATTGTAAATAATTCTGAGCCAAAAGTCATTATTACAGAACAATTTTTCAATGAAATGCTTGAACCTGTTAAAGAAAAGCTTGTTACAGGCAGGTATTTGAATATCAACACTGATGAGTATTCTGAATTAATGAATAATTCCGGTATTGATGAGCCTGAAAATCAGGCATCCTGGGAAGATGATTTTGGTATTTTGTATACATCAGGGACTACAGGTTTACCAAAAGGAGCAGTATTAACCAATAATAATGTACTGACCACCTGTTTGCTTATGAACACAGCATACGGTTTTACACAGGAAGTGAAACAGTTACTTCCACTTCCCTTATGTTTCACAGGTGCCATAATTACTATTTCCATGCCAACATTTCATGCCGGAGGGTCAATTATACTTGAAAAAGAATTTGATCCCGGGCTTGCCATAGAAATAATCGAAAAAGAAAAGATTACACATTTTTATGCTGTACCAACTCTTTTAGAACTTATATCACAGCAGCCGGAGTATGAAAATTCAGATTTCAGCTCTATTAAAGTGATCGGGATTGGCGCAGCCCCTGTATACAGATCACTGATAAAAAAATATGAGCTAAAAGGCATCTCTTTGGCAAACGGTTATGGACTGACCGAAGGATCCGGTTACAACATGTATATGCCGGGTGACAAAATTAAAGAAAACCTTGGCGCATACTTACCCGGCATGTGGAACCAGATAAAAATTGCTGATGATTCGGGTAATCCTGCAAAAACAGGAGAGGTGGGTGAGATAATCATAAAAGGTTCCAATGTATTGCGGTGTTACTGGAATATGCCTGAAGCAACGGCGGAATCGATTAAAGATGGATGGCTTTATACAGGCGATATGGGGAGGATGGATGAGAATGGTCGTATCTATATAGTAGATCGGAAAAAGGATATGATAATAAGCGGTGGTTTAAATGTTTATCCTGTGGAAGTAGAAAATATTATTTCCGAGCATCCTGCAGTTGAATTTGTTGCTGTTATTGGAAAGCCTGACAATGTATGGGGGGAGGCTGTTACAGCCATTGTCGTTGCAAAACCGGACATAGAAGTAAAAGAAGATGAATTAATCAAGTTTTGCAGGGAAAATCTTGCTGATTACAAGTCACCCAAGTCAGTGATATTCATAGATGAAATGCCCATGACTGTTTCAGGTAAAATACTTAAACCCAAATTGAGAGAACTACACGGTTCGGGCTCTTCAGTGGTGCAATCGGATTAATTGGTTCCATTGGTTATTAAACCGTTAATCAAATAAACAAATATTATTTTTCCAGTTTGTCATTTTCAGAAAGGCTGTTAAGCTTTAAACATAAAAGCTTAACAGCCTTTCTGTCTTCTTTTGTGAATTTCATCTACTTTACCTGTACAAGCACCGCTTCATTATTGATGGCTTCGTAAAAAGTATATCCAATGGCTAAATAAAAGTCTCCATACAAAATGTATGGTTTTATGGGAGATTTTTGTATATACAAAAAAGCGGTGGAATGATATTTTTTATTTAAAAATATAATCCATTCATCCTGTCTCAAGTAGTTTTTTTAGAGTAACTATTAAACTTAAAAGTTTGGGCAGAAAACCAATAAAACCAATTAAACTAATGAAACCAAATCTTATAAATATTAAAAATGATTAAAAAAATAAATAATAAAGAGTTTCTACAGGAGGAACTGGAACGTCGTATTCTGCACGGGCTTTCATGTGAGTGGGGGTGGGCAGTTAATGTTTTAAGACCTGAACAAAGGCAAAAGATTCGGAAGCCTATGTTCAGTATCAAAGACATGAAAGGGAAACTCGGCTACTGGTCTGCAGAAAATCGTGAGATCTGCATTAGTAGAAACCTTGTAATGAATCATCCCTGGGATGCTGTATGTGATGTATTAAAGCATGAAATAGGACATCAGTATGCAGAAGAGGTACTTGAAGTTAAAAATGAGACTTTCCACGGAAAGACCTTTTACGAAGCATGCCGAATTCTTCGTGCAAACCCTAAAGCTTCAGGAAAATACAGGCCGCTTCACAGGATGATAGCTCATGAGTTACCTGACCATGAAGATAAAATACTTCTTCGAATAAAAAAACTAATGGCCCTTGCCGGTAGCAAAAATCAGCATGAAGCGGAATCTGCCATGGCAAAAGCCCATGACCTTATAACTAAATATAATATTGATCTTATTTCTACTGAAAAAGACAGGGAATTTGTAAGTTTTTTTCTTGGCAGGCCTGCTCTTCGGCATTTTCGTGAGGAATATCATTTAGCTCACCTTTTGATAGATTATTATTATGTTGAAGGTATCTGGGTGTCGGCTTATGTACTTGAGAAAGAAAAAATGGGACGTGTTCTGGAAATTACAGGAACACTTCAAAATGTTAAGATTGCAAATTATGTGTATGATTATGTCAATAATTTTATCGATTTTAAATGGCGGGAATACAACCTTGATAAAGGCCTGAACCGCTACAGAAGGACTGATTTTGCTGTGGGAATAATCGAAGGTTTTATATCAAGAATGGATTCACAAAGAAAAAAAATGCGGATAAATGAAGGCGGAAATGAATTGATGAGTATTGAAGATTCAACGCTTATGGATTATATGTCATACAAATATCCCTATATTTCTAATGTCAAAGGCAGGGCATTGAGCCTTGATGAAAATGTTTTAAAAGACGGCAAAAAGATCGGCAGGAAAATGATATTATCAAAAGGGATTTCAGCTAAAGGGAAGAAAAAGGGGCTTTTGATAGAATAATATAAATTAATCCAATTGTATTTGAGAGATATTAATGAGTATTCTTAAGAACATCGTAAAAAAAGGTAAAAATGCAACGCTATCAATAGGTCTCGAGAGTGTTTTTAAAAATATAGTAAAAGAATATGCTGATTTATTGTATTTCAAATTTGATTCCAGTAAAAGTTTTCTTGAGTTTGACCTCATGTTAAAAGATGAACTTTCATCACTTAAAGTAAGAATAGAAAATTTTAATATTTTAAAAAAGAATAATCATCACTATATTATTATTCCAGAACTGACTACTTCAAGGGAATGGATTAATACTATAGCCAAAGAGTATATTGTTGATAAGGAAATATTATTACCTGATGAATATGCAACATTTTATGAAATGATAACGTGATGGCGTCGTAAAAAGTCTCCATCTATTGCGTTATAGTTGTTTATCAGAAGTTCGACATACTACATGTATACCTTCACTCCTGATAAACAATTATGCCTTGTATATGAAGATTTTTGCTTAGCCATCGGTTATAATTTTTTACAAGCTCATAATGAAATTATAGTGTAAAGGTTCTTTGAATATATTGACATGAAAAATATATATAATATCCCTCTGATTGAAAGGGCCCGGGAATTTTACGGAAGAAAAGCCATCATTGATAAGTATGGTGAATATACATATGGTGAACTTCTTGATTCCGCAAAAAATGTTGCAGCATGCCTTCTGAACGGAAAAGATGATATTTTTGAGGATAGAATTGTATTCATGGTACCATCCTCATTTGAATATGTCGCTATACAATGGGGTATATGGCTTGCAGGAGGAATTGCAGTACCTGTTTCTATAAAAAGTCCTTTACCTGAAATTGAATATGTTTTAGATGATACATCCGCAGCCTGTTTTATAGTTCACCCCGATTTAACTGAAAAAATACAATCATTGCTTCACAAACGTGATACACGTCTGATAATTACAACCAAAGCATTGCAAGCCAAAAGCACAAAACTACCTGTTATCAACAAAAACAGACGTGCCATGATAGTTTATACAAGCGGCACTACGGGGAAACCTAAAGGTGTGGTTACTACACATGAAATCATTGGATCCCATATAACAACCCTTATAGACTCATGGGCGTGGACATCAAAAGATTATATATTGTTGACTCTACCCCTTCATCATGTTCATGGAATAATAAATGTTCTGTCTTGTGCTTTGTGGGCTGGTGCTAAATGTGAAATGATGGAAGAGTTTAATGCGGAAAAGGTATGGGACTGCTTTTTAAATAATGATGTCAGCCTTTTTATGGCTGTGCCTACTGTTTATGTTAAGCTTATTAATGCCTGGGAAAATTCAGATTCTATAAAAAGAGGAAAAATGCTTATTGCATGCGCCCGAATCCGTTTAATGGTTTCGGGCTCAGCGGCGCTTCCTGTGAATGTCTATAAAAAATGGAGATTGATAAGCGGACACTCAATGCTTGAGCGTTATGGAATGACCGAAATCGGTATGGCTATCTCAAATCCTCTTCATGGTGAGCGAAGGCCAGGTTATGTCGGTAAACCGTTTGCAGGTGTTCGGGTAAAGCTGGTAGATGAAACGGGAGAGGTTATAAAAGAAGAAGGGGTTGCCGGCGAGATATGTATCAGAAGTAAAAATGTTTTTCTTGAATACTGGGGAAAACCTGAAGAGACAAAAAAAACATTTCGTGACGACTGGCTCCTTACGGGAGATATAGCTGTAATGGAGGGCGGGTATTACAGAATACTTGGAAGAAAATCTGTGGATATAATTAAAACTGGTGGTTATAAGGTCTCTGCTCTCGAGATCGAAGAGGTCTTAAGAGAACATCCTTCGATAGCTGAATGTGCAGTTGTTGGTGCAAGCGATCCTGAATGGGGAGAAACGATTTGTGCCGCTATAAAACTCGAAAATAAGAAATCACTTTCTTTAAAGGAGTTGCGCGATTGGGGAAAGGAAATACTATCTTCCTATAAGATTCCTAAAAGGATATTATTAGTTGATAGTCTTCCGAGAAATATCATGGGCAAGGTTACAAAAACTGATGTGAAAAAACTCTTCAGGTGAAAACTCTGAATTTGTTTTGCTTATTCTGCCTACATCAAAACAAGAGCCTGTAGATATTATTTTCTTCAGGTTCTATTTGAATAATATTCTTCAATAAAATGTTTGTGACTTTCGAACGCTATTTCAGGAAGTTTGTCATAAGAATAGTAGGCTACATCAGATGCGTCATCACCTGCAATAAGAGTTCCTGAATGTTTTAATATAAGATACCCTATTAGAACAACCGTAATGTAAAAAGGGTTAGGGCTTGTTGAAACATCTATAAGACGATCGATTTTTCCAATGAGACCGGTTTCTTCTTCAAGTTCTCTGAGAGCACCTTGTTCAGGCGTTTCCCCAAGCTCCATAAAACCACCCGGCAGACACCAGTGCCCAATTTTAGGCTCCACACTTCTTTTTACAAGCAGGAGCCTTTCCTTGTTATCAATGACAACAACAGCTGTAGCCGGTATCGGGTTTTCATATATAGGCTCATCACAGCTTTCGCAAAAAAGTCGAAGAGAACCTTCACATTCCTTTTTTATAAGCGATGCCGAACAAAAGTGACAATACTTTTTTTGCCCTATTATCAATCGTCAAAATCCCCTTCAGGTCCCTTATCAGAAGTAATTGTTGCTGCACGTTCTATGATTTTCTCCGGTGTCCAGTTGTCAGGGTCTTCGATACGTGAAGATTTTGCTCCCGGATCATGAGAACCGGCTTCAAGAATGGCTTTAATGGCAAGAGGTGCGGTATCACCGGCATTTAATACATTTGCCAGCATATTATATACAAAATCTTCAACTCTTTTAGCCATCCTGTCTCTTACCTCTTTTGACTGGCCAAGGAGTATATTTTCGAAAGGCAAATTCAACTTTTTGTAGTTTCCTCCTTTTAGACCTTTCTCATTTGCGTAGGCTACCATTTCAGCCCACATTTCCTCGGAAACGCCTTCATCTGCTACTTTGATAAAATTGCCTTCGTCATCAAGAATTGCATTTCCATAATCGTTGACTTCAAGACCCCATGAGATCATTTGAAGGGCAGTGGCCACGTTTGCCTTGGTGGTATTGGTTTTACTTGCAATTTCTCTCAGCCGGTCTGAGTCGTTACCTGATGTTCCGTGCTGTGCTCCTGATACTTTGTATTTTTCAATGGCATTGTGAATTTCGGATGTTAAACCAACCTGAATTCCCTCACCACTTGTTTCGATACCGTGTGTGGTGCCGTTATTCAGTGCAATCCAGTCTGCAGAAATGTCATGTGCATTAAGTCCCTGGATCAGGAACAATGCCTCTTCAGTAGTTGAGAGCCCTTCTGTCCCTTTTATTTCACCGACTTCTGTTTCAAGGCCGGCCCATTTAGGGACATATGGATTCAGTTCTAAATTTGAAAGAAGGTTTTTATCATCAGGAAGATGTGAAGCATCTATTGCAATTGATGTAACACCTGCATCAAAGATGGAAGGTATTTCAATCTTGGCTTTTTTAATATCTTCATCGCTTTTGATTCCATAGTGGTCAGCATGAATCGCTACAGGGATAGTTATATCAAGTTCGTTGCAGAGGCTGTCCACAACCCTTGCAATATTCCATAGATTAATCCCGCAGTACGCGGCTGCACCGCCTTCGGATTTGGCTATTTCAATTATAATAGCGGCATTAGCCTTTTGGGCTGCCTGTAGTGCACCCCGGATAACAAAATAACTCCTTCCGTTTGCCGCCATGGTAACGGCCCCGCCTTTCGCCATAACAGCCCGGTCAATATATTTACCGCTTACTATCAAGGCTTTGGAATTGGGAAAAAGTTTAACTATATTGGGTGGACGGCCTATCTCCAATGCTTTTTTAAAATCTGATGAAGTTTCAGGCATTTTTACCCCCTTTCATATTTTTATATAATATTGAAATTATTGTAATTAGATAAAATCAGTAAATAAATGCTGTTCTATTTTGATAAAGATACTTATAGATTTATTTATATATAACTCTTTTGAAATGAAGCGTCAATTGTTGATGATAATTTAATGGTAAATCTGATTATATGAGTTGTACATTTTCTGTATTTAGAATGGAAAATCATCGTTAATAAAATCCGATTTTTTTAACTGGCTGGATTCAGGCATTTCTGCTGTTTTATGCTCCGGGTTTCCTTCAACATAAATTGCTCTGACCGGTCTGACAGGACAGGGAAGTTCACATGCTCCGCATCCTATACAAATTCTCTCATTTACTTTTGGAATAGTTAGACTGTTTTTATAAGGAACCATTTTCACCGATTTTGTGGGGCAATGCTCTGAGCAGGCTCCACAGGCTGTGCCTTTAGTGTAAACAATACATTTTTCTTTTAAAAATTTTGCAACTCCGATCTGGGTTGTCTTTTTTATTTCAGAATCAATTTCGACAATAGCACCGGTGGGACAAACCCTGCTGCATTTTACACATTCAAAGCTGCACCTTCCTGAATGGTAATCCATTATCGGCTGCAGCATTCCTGAAAGTCCGTATTCGAATAATGATGGCTGAAGCACTCCTGTAGGACATTGGCTTACACAAAGATGGCATGCGGTGCATGATCGGCTGAAGTTTTTTATGTTTATTGAACCTGGAGGTGTAACAGGGGTTCTTTCATTTTGTTCAACAATGTTTTTAAAAGGATTTATTCCTGTTAACCCGAATAGTCCGGCAAAAGAAGCAAAAATCAACTTTCTTTTTCCGGTGTCAGTGACCGCAGGTTTTCTGTCGGCTTTTTTTCGGTAGATGTTTGGTTCATAATTTAGTGCAGATGACGGACAGGCATTAAAGCAGTTAAAACATGCTATACATCTTGTGAAATCAACGTTTTTTGTTGTGATATCAATGCAGCTGGCTTTACATGCTTTTTCACAGAGGCCACAGGTGCTGCATGTCTCTTCATCAAATTTAATTTTATAACCTGAAAACTTTGAGAAAAAAGCCAGTAGAGAACCGGCAGGGCAAAGTGTGTTGCAAAATGTCCTGCCGCCGGAGATCGACATCCATATGAGAATAAATAAAAATACGAATGAGAATATTACCGAAATAATACTTATACTGATGTAATCAACCTGATAAAGGATAAAAATGTCGTAATTTTCAAGAATTGATGAGGCCGAATTGTTTATTGCAATTATAACCGGTTTTATCAAACTTGAAAATATCCTTCCAGAGTTACTGAACGGGTCAAGAATAGTTATCGGTAATACATATCCAAATAAAAAGGCAATAACAGAAAGAATTAATATTGAATACCTGGTCAGGTTTTTCGGTTCCTTAAACCTGAATCCTTTGTTTTTTTTTATTTTCCCTGAAATGCGGTAAATAACGTCCTGGAGGGTTCCAAGTGGGCAGATGGTTGAACAATATAACCGGCCCCATAATAGTGTCACTGCCAATATAAAAATAAACCCTGAAGCTGCAAGACTAATGTTAGATGAGAAATATATAATTGAGGGTATGATTTGCAGATAAAGATAAATTTTGTTGAAGATTTCAGGGATTAAATTTCTGAAATCGGTAAATATAAGGGTAAACACGAAAAAAAGTAAAAGTGAAACAACCACCCTTACTTTTTTTAAACGTGACATATTAATCACTAACTGATCCTGATTTTATTAATGTTTAATTTTTCAAGATTCATATTTCCTGTTCCCATTTCATGTGCATAACGGATATGAGGGATATCGGCTGGTAAAATACCAAAAATTTTAGCTGCAGCAGCATCTGCAGCAACAATATCAGTTGAGATTATTTGGGATCCGGCTTTAATCACATCATCGACAGACACGCCTCTGGGACCGTTTCTTTTCATAATATTGTATGCATCAACAATGTTTAAATCCGGTTTCCTGAAAGTTGGAAAATCGGCGATGCATTGATGGAGGTTGTTTGAGTGCCAGAAACGCCTGTCCGTGTCCCAGACAATCCCCATCAGGTTTTTCATTGCTATAGTTAGTTTGGTACTTCCGTGATTTTTAAGAATAGGTACGTTGATAAACACATCAGATTCAAGAATAAGCTCATGAACTTTTGCTGATTTTAAGGATTTACCTTTCCGGATTTTCACCTCATGGTAGTATTTTTCTCTATTACCCGGAACAATCTTTCCTTTTGCATCTATAGTTGCCTGCTTTATACCGCTTTTTTCATAACATTCTGTCCAATTGTTGCATGTATTATCAAAGACATAAACCTGTTTTGCCCCTGCCTTATAGCAATGCTCAATTATTCTTTTAACCAGTTTAGGATTCGTATTTGCAGCTCTTTCCGGGGTGGCGGCCCAGCCTATATTCGGCTTTACAACAACTGTATTCCCTTTTTTAATAAATTTTTCCATTCCTCCAAGTGATTTAATGCCGCGATCGAACATGGTATCCGGAGTTCCTCCCTTAATAGCTACAAGGTCATAAGGGGTATGGCTTTCAGCAAAAAGTTTCTCGTAACTTCCCGTGGCAAGTGTTGATCCAAGGGTGATGCCCGCAGCCATGCTTTTTTTTAAAAACTCCCTTCTTTCCATAAGGGCCTCCTTTCTCCGGATGAAGTTTTACCACTATTCTGGAGAAACGCCATTGAACATCTGGATGTCTTACTATTTAATATTTAGCCAATGTCAGGGATAAAAAAATAGTATGGAGTATCTATTCCAAATGTTCAAAATTATTTCAGGTAAGAGTACGATTTAACAAAAAATATTACATGATCGGAAAAGTTATGTCAAACCGGTCTGATCAAAACCAGCCTATCTATTGACCATTATCTTCAATTAACCATGATGAACTTGTAAAAAATCAACTTGGGATGGCAAAGCAAAAAGTTCAAGATCAAGGCGCCGCAAATCCCGAGGAATGAAGCGTACTAATTGTACGCTGTAGTGACGAGGGGTGTAGCGCAACGTAGATATTGACTCGTAAAAAAAACCGATGGATAAGTAGAAATCTTCATATACAAGGCATAGAGTTTGGTTCGGTGTGAAGGCATACGTGTAGTATGTCGAATACCTGGCCAAACTCTATAACGCATTAATGGAGACATTCTACGACGCCATCAACGTTTGACAACTTCAGGATTGAAAGACAACCCCCGGAGTCTTTTTATTTGTTCGGAAGTCTCTTTTTCCGAACTGAATGCTCCGGCAAGAAATCGAAGTCTTTTTTCGGAATTTTTAAGCGGTATTATGTATGGGATAAAACCTTTATGTATTAACTTTGAGTTGATATCTTTCATGTTATGCTCTTTATCAAAAACCCCTATCTGAATTGTATAAGGCATTTTAACTGTGATTGCATCTTTAAACATTCTATTATTAAGTTTATTCATCTCTTTTTTTGCTTCAGTATATGATCCGTAAAAACCGATGAAAACACGATAAAAAACTCCTGTTTCCGGGATACGTGCCGGAGATGTGAAAGCAGGTTCTCCGGCACTTCTCAACTGGGTTGTCAGACGCTGTGATGTCTTTATATCTTTTAAAGAACATACCTGGATAGTATAGGGGTAATAGCCGCTTTTATCAGGCTTATTTCCTGTTTTATTGTATAGCGTAGTTACTTCTTTTTCAGCTTTGTGAATAATTTTTTTGTACTTTTTTCTTTTAATAATTTTTTTCGCTACAAGTTCATTATGCCATGGCCTGCCTGTATTATAATGCTCCAGGTGGGCTTTGTATTCTGAAAGGTTGTCGCTTTCATTCTCATTGTTTAGAAATTTAATAGCTTTTTTCTGAATAAGTTTTGCCGCTGTAAAATCACCGGCTTCTGCATATGCTGCAGCCAGCACATCAAGAGATTCTGCATTCTTAATAAAACCGTACCCTTTTCTTGCCATCAATACAGCTTTTTTGCCATTTCTATGGCGGGAGTCAGGACAGCTTGACAGTATTTTTGACAACTCAAAATATGCTTCAGCTGATAAGGGGTTAATTTCAATTGCTTTTTCAAAATCGGAGATTGCAGGATCATAATTGCCTTTTGCGTTAAAAATCAATCCCCGGTTGAAATGTACTTCCGAAAACCTCTGAATAATATCATTATATCCTGAAACATTTTTTTCAGAAATTTTTGAGTAGACAGGGTTTGATTCAATATCTTTTGTATAATCTGCTATTGCTCTGCCGTAGTTTCCTTTAGCAGCCCAGGATGCTGCACGGTTGTAATATGCCTCACTGTAATTAGGATTGATTTCTATGGCTTTTGTATAATCTGCTATTGCATTGTCGGTGTTGCCTTTGGCCGCCCATGCAACACCTCGATTGCAGTATGCATCGGCAAAACCAGGGCTAATCGTTATGGCCCGAGTGTAATCCTTTATAGCTTCATCATATTTACTTATATAGAAAAATGCTATTCCCCGGTTACTGATGGCCACGAAATCATGTGGAATTGTTTCAATTGTTGTAGAAAAAGCTTTAATAGCATCTTCGTAACTCCCGGAGTTTAAATACTTAATCCCAAGTTCAAAACTGTCTTCAAAACAGTAGGATGTTCGTGGATGCAAAAGAAGTACAGATATCGTCAATAATAATATGAGTGTTATAAATTTTTTCATTTCCGCAAGGTGATCTTTTAAAGAATTTTCATATAAACTCGACATAACATTAATTAAGCTTTTGTATCGATATCATAATATGTAGTATGTCGAGTGTCCGGCCAAACGCTCTAACACAGTATATGGAGACTTTTTACGACGCCATCAATTAATTAAGTTTATGTATCGATATCATATAGTCATATTCATCTTCAATTCTTTTATTAAATTTGATGGCTTCGTAAAAAGTCTAATATCTGCGTTGCGCTACATGCCTCGTCACTGCGGCGTACGATAAGTACTCCTCATTCCTTGAACTTTTTATTTTGCCATCCAAAGTTCACTTTTTACGGGTTCATCAAATTTGATGGTGTCGTAAATCCCGCTTAAGCTTGAATAAAAACCACTTTTACGCTTATTTTATATAGAGCAACCACATGAATTAATACAAAAACATAATGACATTGAGTTGTTGGGTTGCTATAATAAAAATTTGTTAATAATTTAATTATGAGGGTAATGCTTTGGGGAAAGTCCTGATTATACTGCTTTTCATTGTAATTCCCGTTCATGCACAATCTTTTGAACGGTATAACAATGTTGTTAAGTATGATAAATATTTTTCAAAATATTCAAAAAGATATTTTGGCGCATCGTTTGACTGGAAATATTTCAAAGCCCAGGCGATTGCCGAATCAAATCTGAAAAGTGATGCAAAATCTCATGTCGGGGCTGAAGGGGTTATGCAGATTATGCCACGGACCTTTAAAGAAATTAAATATAAAAACCCGAGTATAAAAGGTAATCGTAAACAGCCGAGATGGAATATTGCTGCGGGCATATATTATGACCGGTATATATGGAAAACCTGGAAAGCAGAACGTTCTTTTAATGACAGGCTTAACTTTATGTTTGGTTCGTATAATGCGGGGAAGGGTAATATCATAAAGGCTCAAAAAATATCCGGACGAAAAGGTATGAATGAGAATATCTGGAGATCAATTGAGAAAACTTTGCCGGAGGTTACAAAAGATAGAAGTAAAGAAACCATCGGATATGTTAAAAAAATTAATATAATCAAGGAGGTATTGAAGTGATGCAGTCTGTTGATATTTCAATTACAATTATGAATTTCTGCTATGCTTTTTTTGGAGCAGTATTGACGATACTTTTTATGATTGTCGGATATAAAATATTTGACAAAATGACTCCGTTCAATACTTCAGAACAGCTTGAGAATAAAAATATCGCTGTAGGTATTGTGGTTGGATCGATTTTTATCGGGCTGGGGATTGCCATAGGGATGGTTATTGGTATGGGCCTTAATTAAGATGGCGTCGTTAAAAGTCTCCATCTACTGCGTTATAGCGTTTTGCCAGACGTTCGACATACTACTTGTATGCCTTCACGCCTGGCAAAAAACCATGCCTTGTATATGAAGATTTTAACTTAGCCATCAGGTATGATTACGTAGTTAAAATTCTCTATCTAACCCTCTGAATAGTATATGAAAATTTAATTTAACCATCGGTTATGATTATGTCGTTAATCCCGCTATAGGTGGACTATTACGTTAAAGGGTCTAATAAAGGAATAGAAAAGAGTAATGACTGATAAAGAGAGTTTTGATTTTTGGCAGGATCATTCCATACATTATCTTGAGATGGCATTTGGACATGAGCGTAGAGAAAGAGTATCTCACCCTGATGGCTATGGCAAGAGGACCGGTGATTGCGGTGATACCGTTGAATTTTTTTTGACAATAGAAAGTGACAGGGTCAGTAGTGTTGCTTTCGATACTGACGGCTGCCTGAATACGAACGCATGTGCCAATACAATAGCTCACATGTCTGAAGGCAGTGAAATCAGTGAAGCCTGGGAAATTAGCCCTGATAAGGTTATTGATTTTCTCGGCACATTACCTCCCCATGAACATCATTGCGCGGAACTTGCTGTAGGTGCTTTTTATCTGGCGCTGTCAAATTATGAGGAGATAAAACCCTGATCATTAAGGTTCTTTCTTAACTATTTGTTATATTTTTTGGTTATATTTTTTACGAGTTTTTCAATATGAAAACTTCCCGTTTTCATAAATTATTATCTTTTTCCCGTCTTTTAGATGCGCTGTCACTCTTTTCTTTTCTGTATTTACTATATCCCAGTGAAGTGCTGAATCATTAAAGCCTAACTTTTTCTTCAATTCCTTTGTCAGTTTAGATGAATCTCCATTATATGTGTCAGAATATGAAGAACCAAGGGCTATATGGGAATTTCCATTTTCCCCTCCGTAATTTTCATCAAAAAGAGTGTTTGCCATAAATTGGTTTATTTTTGAAAATCTTTTATCAGTCAGTGAAAACTCTCCTATCTTGTTTGCGCCTTTGTCCATAGCGAACTGTTTTTTTACAAAGTTTTCGCCTTTCTGTGCCTGGATTTTAACAACCGAACCTTTCTTGAACTCGAGTTTTATATTGCTCACATAATTCCCGCTTCTGTATGAAGGTTGGTCTGCAAAGTAGGTGCCCCTGGTTCCCCTCCAGTCGGGTGAAAGAAAAAGTTCAAAACTTGGAATGTTATGGCCCGAAATTCCGATCCACCTTCTTTTTTCTCCGGGGGTTATCTCAAGGTCCATGTTAGCTGATTCCATATGATATTTTTTTACATCCATGCCGTTAATCCATTTCTTTATGGAAATTGCTTCTTTGTATATCTTTTCCCATTCGTCTACAGGTGATTTCCTGTTAAGAAAACATGCTTTTACTATCTGGTTTGTATATTCTTTCTGGGACAGCTTGGCATGCTTTGCAAGTTCTTTGGTTGGATATGTGCATAATGTCCAGCCAAAAGTCCCTTTTTCCTCGCGCTTGTTAAGTATATCGCGCATCGGTTTTCTTGCAACCGCGGTCTTTCCGATTTTAAATGGGTCTATACCGCTTAAGTGTGTTATTGATTCAGGGGCGTGCAGGAAAATACTGCCATTCATGTTCTTGTATAATTCTTCATCTCCAGGTGGAATAAAAGTCAGCTGGGGGTTGTTTGAGATTTCATAAAATTTCTGTTCCATTCCTGAAGTGGGCATAATTCGAAGGACCGGATGCCATCCTTTTTCAAGAATTTTGGCAAAAAGAACTTCTGCAAGTTTTAAAGCAGGTATATTAAAACGGATTACAATTATATCATTTTTTTTTTGTTTACCGGATCTTGCTGTTTTAAGACCCCACAATAAAACATCGGCATACCTTTCTATTTGTTTATCTGTAAACATAAATACTTCCTCCGTTCTGCTTGAAAGTTTATTTTGATCCTTTTAAAAAAAGTTTATGATATTCCGGCTCTGTCATGTGATTTTTCATTAGACGGTTTATCATATTGAATATCTCTTCCAGCTCTTCGTCCGTTAGTTTTGTAATCAGATGTTCCATCAGTTTATCATCGGAAAATTTCTGCAGGTAGTATATTACAGTGTTCTCATCGGTTTTTCGATCCAGCCCGAATCCAACAAGATCAGTATAATTTTCTACAAAATCATGTGTATGCATTGTCGTTGCCTTATTATATTCGTTTATGTATGTTTACCAAGATGTTAGTATCTGCAAATAAATAATAGAAGCTATCTCAAATAAAAGATCAGGGTTCATGGCAAGGCAACAAAGGGGCGAGAAAGCAGAGCATACTATTAGTATGTGAGCATTTTGAGCCGCTTTGTAACGCTGCCAGGGGCACTTAGATTTATTTTGAGTTAACTTCTAAGAGAATAAAGGAAAAGCCGGGTTACGTCAACCGGCACATTTGAAAATCACATTGTTGATGAACTCGTAAAAAGTATAACCGATGGCTAAGTAATCCCGCTATAGGAGTACTACCGGGTTATATTAACCCAAAAAACCATGATTAACTCTTTACGTGTTAATTATAATGAATGGTGATGAACTCGTATAAAGTATAACTGATGGAGAATAATATTTTGCATAGATTGCTTACATCAATAATTTTATGTCTGTTTCTCTGGAATAGCAGCCTTGCCGATACAGCCGGGAATCAAGACATTGATTCTTATAATAAATCTCATAATAATAAATCTCATAATAATAAATCAGAAAAGATCGAATACCATTTAAACAAGCTTAAAGAGGAAATGCCCCGACTTGACCTTTCAAAAAAGCCGGTCAATTCGGAATCTGCAATAAAGTATTTTGAGTATTACGGTTTGAATTTTAAAAATACACTTCATTATTTCGGGTCGTTTAATTCAAAACAAAAGATTATCGCAGGTCATGTTTTCCTGCCTGATAACCCGGCAGGGACTGTGTTATTATTACATGGCTATTTAGACCATTCGGGTATTTTAAAAAACCTGATAAGTAATTGTCTGGAGTCCGGTTATGCTGTTGCAGTTTTTGATCTTCCCGGGCACGGGCTTTCTTCGGGAGAAATGGCGTCGGTTGATGATTTCAGCGAATATATTTCAGCTCTTGATGACTTTTTAAAAAAATACTATTCAGTTCTTCCGGAGCCTTTGAATCTTATCGGTCACAGTACCGGATGTTCTGTTGCATTTGATTATTTAAGTAAATTTAAGGACAAGGAAATTTCAAAGGTGATTTTTCTGTCTCCTCTTGTTCATACTGCTTATTGGGAAACTTTTAAAACCGGTTATTATTTCTTTGGTATTTTCTTTAAAAAATTTAAAAGGTATTTCAGGAATAACTCAAGAGATACAGAATATATTGAGTTTATAAAAAATGATCCGCTCCAGGCCAGGGAGATTCCGGTGAAATGGCTGAAAGCTTTATATTTATGGAATAAAAGAGTGGAAAAGTATGATGTTTTATCAAAAAGGGTTCTGATAATTCAGGGTGATGATGATGCCACGGTTGACTGGAAATATAATATTGAATTTTTCAGAAAAAAAGTTAAACCGTTGGAAGTAAAAATGATAAAAAATGCCCGTCATCAATTAATCAATGAAATAGTCCCGGAGCGATCTATTGTTTTTGATATTATAAATGATGAACTTGAAAAGAGTTTAAACGAAGGAATAAAATGAAACTAAGAACATGTGTTGATCCATCAGGTAGTTTTATATATGGAATTCATAAACCTTCTTTTCGTGTGCAAAATCTACGTGAGTTTGAAAACATTTCTTCTCTGGGAGAATTTACAGACGGGTCTATTTATGAGAATCATGCAAATTTTCCTGAAGGTAATATTGAAGGAATACAAGCGGATATTATATATGAAATTCCAAATGCATTCCCTTTCAGGGGGACGACATATATTACTAAAAGCTGGGCAGACGAAAAGGCAGAAAATCCAGGGCTTATCTTCCTACCGAAAAGGTCTTCATTATCGTTCACAGATATAGTCAAAAACTGGATAGGTGAAGACGAAATTACTGATAAGAAACTTGACAGCATTTTCAAAACCCTTCCGGACTCATTACTTTTAACTATTGCCGTTAATTCAAATAATGCTGACGACTTGACCCGTATCGCAGAGGATTGCTGCGAGTTTATCCATGATCCGGAAAGTAAAACGCCGAAAGGGCTTCGTTATAAGAAGGATGAAAAGGGGCGTATACGGGCTGTAATAAATAATTTTCCAGTGTTTGAAGCCCTGGCAAACAATCCCCATATGCCCGATGAGTACAAGGATTCAATGGTTCTAAGACCCGGTGCTCAAGGGGTAAGTGAGATAGTAGGTGAGTGGCTTGCAGGGGATAAGGATAGTCATGTTTTCGAGTATCTAAGACGCAACAGTTATATACCCTGGGGACATTATGCCGCAAACATGGCTAATGATTCGATCCGGTACAGTGTTCGAGATCTGACTTTAGCAGATATGACAGGAATGCGTCATCTATATTATCAGAGAACATTTGTAAGACTTTCAGAACAATTGGGGCTTAAGTACTCTCCACGGAAACGAATCCATTCACCTGATGAACTTGAGGAAATGCGGAAAAGAATTAATGAAGCTGTTATTTCAATGGATAAAGAATCCTCCTTGAACTATAACAGCACATTATGGGGGTGGAATTTCGGTTTTGATTTTGCTCCTACTCATTACAGGCTGCATGCATCTCATCAGCAGATTCATCAGCAGTTTGCGCTTATTCCCCAAAAAGTTGCATCGTCACCAGAGCCGGATAAAATAGACTCAGATGAAAATAAAGATCAGGTTAATAATTTTCAGACATATGCATGCGGTGATCTGGTTGCCGATTTTTCAGGAGAATTCAGGAAGAAGACAGGAAAGAGCTTTTTTGATTCGTATATAAAGGCTATTTTAGCAAACAAAAGGATTGATGGCAGAGAAGGGGAGAGCAGTCTGATTGTTTACAAAGATGACAATGTAATTATTTTTGTTCCCAAGGCCCAGACGTCCCAGTGGGAACTTCAGCTTATGACGTTAAAGCCTGTAGGAAATATTATCGAATCTGATACGGCTACCAGGGCAAGTATTGATTGCGCTATGCTTGTAACCATGAAAATATATGAATCAATGGGTGCAAGGATGGTTTCCACATCAGAGTACTCTAAACGGTTTGATTCTAAAAATACCGACCAGAGACTTCTTTATTCTTTTTTGCCAAAAATGCCGGAATCTCCCGGTGCATTCAGTGAATCACAATTAAGATGGATAAATGGGCATTATCCGGAAGATTTTGCATCTGCATGCCTTGCTCATATGCCGGAGGATGAAGCACTTTGACTTTTGTCGTCTATGTGAAAGTTAAAAAGTGAAAGTTAAAAAATATGGTTTCAAAAGAAAATCATGAAAAAACTGCCGGGATATATGTTCATATCCCGTTTTGCTTGAGGAAATGCCCTTATTGTGACTTTTACTCAATTACCGATATTTCCCTTGAACAGTTATTCTTTGATTCCGTTTACCGTGAGATCGTAATGAGAAGTAATACCTCCTTTTTATTTGATACGATTTATATCGGAGGCGGTACCCCTTCTGTTGTCGCACCTGAAAATATTGGAAGGCTTATTGAAAAGCTTCACCATTATTATAAGATATCCCCGGAAGCGCAAATAACAATAGAAGTAAATCCGGGATTAGTTGATTTTAAACTCTTATCTAAATATCTATCGTATGGCATAAACCGTTTGAGCATTGGAATACAGTCGTTCGGTGATGAAAATCTGACTTTTCTCGGAAGGATTCATTCTGCATCGGAAGGAATAAAGTCTATAACCGACGCTAAAGAAGCCGGCTTTAATAATATCTCCCTTGACCTGATTTACGGTATCCCTGGACAGACGATGGAGGACTGGCTTTTGGATTTGTCACAGGCTGTTGCTTTTAAGCCCGAACATATATCCTGTTATATGCTTACTTATGAAAAAGATACACCTATGGAAAAAAGAATGCGGGAAGGTGAATTTCAGCCGTTGCCGGAAGAATTGGCAGGTAATTATTTTTCTGCAGCAAACGATTTTCTTAATTCAAACGGTTATAGCCAGTATGAAATATCAAATTTTGCGAGAACCGGTTCTGATGATTTAAGATCTCTTAAATCGAGACATAACTTTAAATACTGGTCATTTTCCCCATATATCGGGTTTGGTCCTTCAGCCCATTCTTTTTCCGGGGATGAGAGAAGCTGGAATCATGGAAATGTTTTGAAATATGCTGAAGATATAAAAAGCGATATACTCCCTGTTGCTGATACTGAAGTTTTAAACAGGGAACAGAAGATTCTCGAAGCGGTTTATCTTGGTCTAAGGAAAACCGAAGGCATAGACCTCAAGGAATTTAAGAACAAATTTGGTGTCAGTTTCAGGGAGATGTTTATTAATATACTCCCGGAGCTTATTGAAAATAAACATTTAGAGGTTAGCAAGAATCGTTGCGCTCTGACTAGTAAAGGAATGCTTTTTCATGATAGTATAGTTTCGATGCTTGTGGATGAGGACATTTGATGGCGTCGTCAAAATCTCCATCTACTGCGTTATAGTTTTTGGCCAGACGTTCGACATACTACATGTATGCCTTCACGCCTGGCCAAACATTATGCCTTGTATATAAAGATTTTGACTTAGCCATGTGCTATACTTTTGATGAGTTCATCAAAATTTGTGTTTGACTGAGAAATAGGGCAAAAAAGGATGTTATGCAAAGGTGATAACACAGCAGATGGAGATTTTAACGACGCCATCACACATCATACTCTGAGCTTTCTGACATCTCCTATCCGTAGCGTAATTTTCTGTGAATCGAAATATTCTATCAGGGGGATTGTGTATTTTCGTGAAACACCTGTTATTTCTTTGAGCTGAGGGGTTGTGACCTCACCGTTTTTATTTATAAACTCTACAAGCCGCTTCTTAAGATTATCTATTGCGCTGGTATGAAAATACAGATCATCTTTTGCCTTTATAATATCCCCTTTTTTTACAAGTAATAGAAGAACATCACCTGCAGCAGATACATCTACATCAAGTTCTGAACATAATGCCTTGAAATAAGGAGGTTTAAGATCTGATTTAAGATAAACATCCATAATCTTTTTTCTTATATCTTCCTGGTCAACCTGGAGGGCTATTTTATAGCCTTCGAGACGTACTGTATCTTCCTCGGTAATAACCTCTTTGTTTTTGATCATTTGATTCAGAAGCAGGTTGAAAAGTTTTGTGCCTGTTGAAGGGCGGAACTTTGATTTTAGTTCTTCTTTAGGCATTCCGGTCTTTAGGGGGTTGGATTTATGATATTTGGTAAGAAAGTCTATTGTTGCTTTCGAAAGCCTGTCCAAAGTTTTTAAATGGATGAAAATTCGCTTCTCCTTGTTCACTTGAATAAGAGTCCTGCTTGATAAAAGGCTTGATAATACGGACTGGAGCTGCTTTTCAGGAAGATTTGCCATGATTTTCAAATCAGAAAACGATACTCCTGTATTACCTGCCTGATCAACATGGTATGAGATGATTTCATCATTATTACTTTCAACAAGACTTTTAAGTCCATCAGTTACATCTTTGTCAAAAAGTCTATGTTTTTTCGGAACAGGATTAAGTATCTGCCCACCACCGATTGTTTTTACAGGTGAGTAACTTCTTAAAACGAACCTATCATCCTTGACACATGTCATAGTTGAATCAAGTCTTATCTGCGCCTCAATAGTTTCACCCGGATGAAGTTCTTCCCTGTCAAGGAGTACCAGTGTGCCCATATTTTCGCGAGTGCCGATGTGAAACCTGAGCTGTGTCCGGTTTTTCAGGGCCTTGGTATTGCTTTTCAGGTAGTGTACCGAAATATCCAGCATATAACTTTGTTTCAATGTATCCGGAAGAGCCAATACATCTCCGCGGTTTACCGAAGCCCTCTCAAGCCCCTGAAAATTTATAGCAGTCCTCATTCCTGATTCTGCTTCATTAACAGATTCGCCGTGGACCTGTAAGCCTCTCACCTTGGATGTAATAAGGTTTGGATAGACCATTATCATATCACCCACACTGATTTTACCTGACATGATAGTTCCGGTTATAACAGTACCAAAACCTTTCATTGTAAACACACGATCAACAGGAAGTCGGAAAAGACTTGACCGGGGACGTTCGGGGACATCAGCGCTTAACTCATCAAGGGTATTGACTAAATCCTTGATCCCTTGTCCTGTTGTTGATGATACATGTACAACAGGTGAATCTTCCAGAAAGGACCCCTGAACGAATTCCCTGACATCTTCAGTTACAAGTTCCATCCATTCTTCATCCACAAGATCAATTTTTGTAAGAACAACTATGCCGTGTTTTATACCCAGGAGTGTGCATATTTCCATATGCTCTCTTGTCTGGGGCATAACTCCTTCATCGGCTGCAACAATCAATGCTACGATGTCAATACCGGTAGCACCGGCAACCATGTTCTTTACAAATTTTTCATGTCCTGGAACGTCAACAATTCCGATATGTTGACCGCTGGGGAGTTTTATGGAGGCAAAGCCCAATTCGATGGTTATACCCCGAAGCTTTTCTTCCTTTAGCCGGTCGGTATCAATACCTGTCATTGCTTTGATAAGGCTTGTCTTTCCGTGATCAATGTGTCCTGCGGTGCCGAGTATTAGTTGTTTCAAAAACCAGCTCCCATGTTTGATGGCGTCGTAGAAAGTCTCCATATACTGCGTTATAGCGGTTAATCAGAAGCTCGACATACTACCTGTATGCCTTCACTCCTGATCAACAGCTATGCCTTGTTTATGAAGATTTCTACTTAGCCATCGGTTATACTTTATACAAGTTCATCATATTTGATGAACCCGTAAAACCGTTTGTGGGAAAAAACCCATAACTGTTTAATTGATTATATTAGTTTTGTTATTTAACCAGTCAAATATCGTTAATCTGTTTTCTTTTTGCGCAGATATTCAAAAAAATATGACATTCCTACAAGGAATATTCCTAGTCCGAGTGCCTCAACAATGCTTTTATCCGGATAAAAAGTTTTGCAGAGAAATACAGCAATTGTAGTTCCCATTATTGTTCTTAATGCTAATTTTATCACTTCGTTCATTATTTCCTGCTCTTAATTCTTTTAGTATATAAGCATTAACAAATTAGTATTAACTGACAAAATATGATGATTTCTCAAAAATGTAACCGATGAAGGTTTTATACAACACCGTTTGTTATTATTATAGAAGCAACTTTTGGTCAACAATATAGATGTATGATGCTGAAAATAATAGTGATGATTGGTAATAATAAAAAACCTGTATAATTAACTTGAAAAGATGTGAGTATTTTGGTAGTTTACGTCTTTCACATGGTGGGTGTAGCTCAGGTGGTAGAGCACTAGGTTGTGGCCCTGGTTGTCGGGGGTTCAAGTCCCCTCACTCACCCCATAGTTTTTAGGCGCCTGTAGCTCAGCTGGATAGAGCGCCGGACTTCGAATCCGTAGGCCGGGGGTTCGAATCCCTCCAGGCGTGCCAATATTACAAGGAGGTAGCCACAGCAGTGGTTAGCTCCTTTTTTTTATTTTTTGGAATCAGCTGAATTCTAATAAATTTCCCTCATCCTTGTTGAAAATACAGCTTATACTCCTATCGGGAAATATTACATCAAGTTATTTTATCTGATTTATATATGTTCTCAAAAGTATTTGTCCTTATAATGTTTTTTTGAAACTTTTTTTAAAATTAATTTATTTATAATAAAGGAGCAAACATGAAAAAAATATTGATTGCATATCATAGTAGAAGCGGAACCACTGAAAAAATGGCAAATTATTTAGCCGAAGGTATTAGAATCGCAGGAAATGATGTGGAAATTGCCAACATATCAACTATAAAAAAAGCAGATCAACTTGCCGGATTTGATGGATTGATTTTTGGATGCCCCACATATCATAAAGATATGACAGGGGGTATGAAACAATTTCTTTTTGTAGCCGAAAGAGCTAATCTTTTAGGGAAGATCGGCGGAGCGTTCGGATCACACACGCATAGCGGTGAAGCAGCTCCCATGGTTTTTGACACCATGCTGCATGTGTTCAAAATGGACATGATAGATCTGGGCCCCTTAAATATGACCGAAGCACAAATGGAAACAGATGAGGGGACTAAGGCCTGTCAACAGTATGCAAAGGCGTTGTGTGAAAAATTCAGTTAACATCGTCTGTTTTCTTAATGTCTGACATGTCGCACCGAGTTGAACAACTCGGGAAATGATTCAATGTACGAAAGTTCGATCTTAAGAATCCCTGGCCAAGACGTGATGTTTATCATGATTAAAGTTCAGGGATTTTTTCTATAATTTTTAGAAGTAGAACAGGTTAATATAAGGAGAGAGTGAATGCTGAAGCTTGGAGAAAAAGGCGCTATACCGCAGAGAGATAAAGAAACCTATGCTATTGCCCCGCATATTCCATGTGGTGTGGTAACCCCTGACCTTTTGAGGAAAATAGCAGATGTGTCTGAAAAATATAATGCTGCTGCTTTGAAAATAACCGGTGCAACACGTATTGCAATTGTGGGATTAAAAGAAGAGGATATTGATAGTGCATGGCTTGATCTGGGTCTGGACAAAGGGGCCGCTGTCGGCATGTGTGTTCGAAGTATACGGACATGTCCCGGTAATACATTCTGCAGGATAGGCAAACAGGATTCACTTGGCATTGGTATGGAACTGGACAAAAAATACCATGGTTTTGAACTTCCTGGTAAATTTAAAATGGCTGTTTCCGGATGTCATCTCAGTTGTGCCGAGTCCTGGGTAAGGGACGTTGGCTTGATTGGAAAAAAAGATGGTTGGTCATTAACTATAGGGGGTAATGTAGGAGCTCATCCACGTATCGGAGATGAGCTGATAGAAGGTTTGGATGATAAGGCCGCAATGGATGCGATAGATAAAGTGGTGGTCCATTATCAGGAAAATGCAAAGAAAGGTGAACGTCTGGGTAAAATGATTGATCGTGTAGGACTCGATGGTTTTAAAGCAGCCGTGAGTTAAATTTCTATAAGGAAATTTCAAAGCATATATAATGTATTAATAGTTTTTATGTGCAGTACCAGATAGACATAGCTAATTGGAAAATACTGAAAATTTTGAAGCCGTGGCGGTGTAATGTCACGGCTTCTTTGTTTTTAGGTTGATAGGAATACTTTATATGATCTGTCCCGGCATAGGCGGTGAACAGTTTGGGCGTGCCAGGTGCCGCGTCCTGATAAGGTTGGAATTTTTTCTTTTACCAGGTGGTTTGCGATATCTTCATAAGTTGCGTTTTTTTCTCTCATTTTTGTAATGATTTTGAATATTATTTTACGATTATCATCAAGGGGTCTTTGTTTGTATGGTCCGCGGCGAGTTTTAGATTCTGTTATTGAATTCTTTGGGGTGAATCCTTCCATGTAGTTTTTTATAATTGAGAAGAAGGTTTCTATGGATTCTGTATTGCGGAGTTCTGCATTTGCTTTCCGCTGTTCTGCTTTGATCAGACGTTTCTGATTTTCCACATATTCTATAGCAAACTCCTTTATTGATGGTGTAAGTTCATCCGGTATAAGGCTTGACCCTGCCATCGGTTCAGATTTTCTCCTATTATCGGATCTTCTCTCCCGATCATTATAATGGCTTATATTCCGGATAAATTCCTGATCTTTGTTATTTTTATAATTGCTCATATGATCTCCTGCTTAACCGGGCTTCTCCAGCCTGCGGTGAGATGCAACAGGCTTTTAAAAATGTGATAAATTTTGACATCAGGTAACACAAAAAAAGTACCGTTGTCTCCCGGTAAGTTGTTCAAGCACTTGTTATGCAAGGCTCTGCGCCGATAAAAACAATAAACAAGCCCCTGATAAAATATTTAAATATATAATTACATTTGATATCGGTAAGTTGAATTGGTTTGTGTCTTTTATGATTAGTTTGTGTACAATAAAAGGAATTACACCTCCAATTCCCAGAATTATCCCAATAATCATTCCTATAGTAGAATTATTTTCGATTTCAATTAAACCAAAGAAAATGAAAATTATAATTAGAATGTGAAGAAGTAAAAAGCCGGTGATTTTACCTGGAAGTTTCAGGATTTCCCATTCCTTTTCGTAAGCTGATTCAATTTCGTGAAGTAATAGTAAGGTGGCATTTATAATATAAATTAAAGTAAGAGTTTTCACATTTTATCTCATAATTTCAATATATACTTTGCAGATCCTATAGTATATGCAAATTGCCGGTTATGGGAAACAGCAAGCATCTTTCTTAGTAATATTAGATTATATTTGAATATTAAAGGGATTTGAGTCTTCCCTGATTTTTGTGAAGCTCTATGACTATATCTATGAGATATTTGTATGTCAAGTAATATGACAAATCAAATAGTTACGTATATTTGAAAGATTTACTTAAATAGTTTGAAAATATACTATAGCAAAACGTAGTATTCACTGTCCCTTACAACAACACCCTGGTTAATTAATTTTTCCAGGTGTTTTCGCATATGGGAACGTTCGCCGAATTCGTAGAAAATACGCGGTTCGCGGGCTTTCCCGTAAATTATACAGGCGTTGGCTATTTCATTGAACTTTCTTGGCGATTTAAGTAAGTCGAGCAGCTTTTGTTCTCTTGTATCTATGACGTTCAGATAATCATCCCACAACTTGTCGGGAGCTTCTTCAAAAAAGCCGGTTTCATGAGATGTCAGCCATATTTCAGCAGGAATCTTCTGGAGTTGTTTTACAGACTCAATGGTTTTATCGATACTTGAGTCTAAATCACCGTACCATGGTCCGAATTTTGTCAGGTCATAATCCCCAAGTAATAGTATGCCGGGTTCTTTAAAAAAGAATGAAAGATGCCCGGGTGTATGGCCCGGTGTTTTGATGATTTCCACTGTAACAGAATCAAGTGAAAGAGTTTTATCGCCTTCTAAGAATTTTGACGGTCTGCGTGGGTGATACCCGACCTCTTCAATAAAAAATGAACGCCAGCCATCGCGGTGGTCATCGTCAATACCATAGAAGTCTATAAGCGTCTCAATATCATTAAAAGGTGGTGCATCCGGTTCGGAAATGCAGAATGGCAGATCATCAAAAATGTCTATATTTAAGAAATGATCCTCATGCCAGTGGGTCAACCAGACTTCTTGCACATGGTAGTCATCTTTTAATTGCTGAAGATTCTCCCTGCCTGAAGCAGGGTCTATGAGTATACCTGAATCTTTAATAAATATTGAATGGCAAAAAGGATATTTGCCGTGATTTTCCCCCTGGATGAATATTATCGGGCCGATTTCTTTTTGCAATATTCCAAACCTTTATTTTTACGAACTCGTAAAAAATCTAAGCAATGGCTAAGTAAAAAACTTTATATACAATGCAATAACACAGTAGTCCCGTTATAGCGGGATTTACGACGCCATTTTATTTATTGACAAGCCTGATCGATATAATTTTTACATTTTTTTCCGGTTTATGTCTTTCCGGAAGCACAGGTACATCCCCGATTTTATCAACAATCTCCATACCTTTTATAACCTTGCCGAATACTGTGTGTTTTCCTTCAAGCCATTTTGTGTTAACCAGATTAATGAAAAACTGGGATCCGTTTGTGTTTGGTCCGGCATTTGCCATTGCAAGAACGCCTCGATCAAGATGATGGGATTTTATTTTATCATTATAAACGTAGCCTCTATATTCATAGCTTTCTTTTAAGGTTATACTTGTAATGATTTTCTGTATTTCATCCAGCCTGCTTTTGAATTCTTTTTCATCCTTAATACCAAGTTTATTGATAATAGGCCGAATAACCACACTGAAAAAATGTTCCTTTGATTGGATTCCAAGATATGGATGCGGCCCTTTTTCCGGGTCTAAAACCGGCATTTTATCAAGACCAAGGGATGAGGCGTTAATTTCGTCTTCAAACTTATAGCCAGGATCACCTGATCCGTCTCCTTTGGGGCAGCCGCCCTGAATCATGAAATTTTTTATTACCCTGTGAAATATCAGGTTGTCATAATAATGTTTTTTTATCTCAAGATTGGTTTTATGGTCTGTGAACTTTTTTTTACCTTCTGCAAGTGATATGAAATTTTCAACTGTTTTAGGCGCATCCTTTATGAAGAGTTCAACCGTGATATCACCCATTGATGTTTTTATGCGGCAAACAGGATTTGATGAAGTGCCTTTTTCTACTGCAGAAACGTTGGTGTTAATAATTGAAAATAGGATGACAACTATTGTAATGATAAATTTTTGCATTTAAGAGTTCCTTTATAGTCAAAAATATGAAGTTTAGATGGCGCCGCAAATTCCCCTATCCGGATTATTGTGTTATAGCACTTATTAAAAACCCGGCTTCTAATTGTATGCCGTAACTACTGCTCAACCACTATGTCTTATATATGAAGGTTTTAACAT
>JABHLN010000040.1 GCA_018693105.1 Desulfobacterales bacterium
ATACATGTAGTCTGTCGAACGTCTGGCCAACCGCTATAACGCGGTAGATGGAGACTTTTTACGACGCCATCAATTATAGTAAACAAATTAAATCCCCTGCATAACAGGTTATATGATCAGGGAGTAATTCCCTACCTTGGTTTTATTATCTTTTACTTTTTAATGTATTTACTTTGATGGAATAATATGAGGAGTGTCTTTCAGCTCTTCAATTCTTTCCCCTAAAATAAGTTCTACACATGTCAATGAAGTTCTTGAAGTACGGTCAAGGCCGCATCCCCTGCCCTGAAAACCGTCTCCTCCAAAATATAACCCTTCAACATTGGGGCATTTATTAGCCGGTCTTGCCGTACCAACCAATCCTGGTTTATTAAAAACACTGCAATCAAATACCAGATGCCTACTCTTCCAAAGACTATCCTTGAGTTCAGGGAGCATGATATCCATTTCTCTTTCAAACAGATCCATCTTTTCCGCCAACCATTTCTTGTTTTTCATATCCAAAGGATTTCTGACAAATGAACCGCATATGGCCAGATGTTTTCCTTCAGGTGCAGAAGCAGGTTCTATTTCAGATTGCAGGTAGTAATACCCCCCCTGGTGAGTTAAAGGACCATCAAGCCATCCGCTTATTTCTTTTGGGCTCTTTGCATATACCGGTTTGTCAAGAGCGGCATAGAATCCGATCCATGATGACCTGAATATATCCTGTGCAAGAACCTTGATTTTACTCTCATACCAGTTCGGCAGAATATTTTCCGGTATGATATCCATAACAGACCATATTGAAACAGTACTGAGTACATTATCAGCCTCAATCATTTCAGGCTCAGGATACTCATTGGGAGTCAACTTTGGGGCCTGAATTTTAACGCCCCGGACCTTATAATTATCTACAACAATCTCTAAAGTACGGGCATTGGTCCTAACCTCTCCACCGTTTGATTTTATAAGATCAATAAGACTTTCAATGATCTTTACCGGTCCACCTTTCGGCCAGTATGAATAAGCCGCGGTCTGCTTGTTCATATAATGGCATTTGCGCATCCACAAAAACTCACTTGCACTGTTGTCCCACCAGTCACTTGTCTGAAATTCCAGTCCGGAAAGAGTCTCGTAAAGGGTGATAATACCTTCATTGTCAGTTCTGGCCTTCAGCCATGTACGAACCGGGATATTATCGTATTTATCAAATTCTTCAAAATCGGTATTTACTATCTCTTTAATAATCTTTTTTATTTCAGATTTATCTATATTATAAAGGTCTTCAATATAATGCCACTGGTCTTCTTTCCAGAAAGGGAGACAATCATTATCAGACCCTATTTCAAAAGGCCTGCCCAGATATTCACAAATTCTGGAAATTCCCGATCCATCATCTACTATAAGATGCCCGCCAAGTTCGAGAGTATATCCGTCTTTGTATGGGAAGTCCATGGCCCTCCCGGACAATTCCGGTCCCTGCTCAAGCAATATAACTTTCTTACCAAGTTTTGACAAAAGCGCTGCTGCTATGCATCCGCCCATGCCTCCTCCGATGATCGCCACATCGTATTTTGCCACTTTTACGTCCTCCTATAATTAAATATTTGCCAATAATACATATTTTTTATGTTAGAAAAAGTTATGCACAAAAAAAAATAAGTGTCAAGATTTCAATAATAATTGGTCCGGCCAGCCGAATAATATTTTTTATGATTTTATTTGCTTTGGTGCACACCTGATTTATTTCAAGTATCGGGGCGGTTTTTATTAAAAGCTATACAAATAGTGGAATGGATGACTATCGGTTAAGTAAGACAGTATTTTTCTATTCCCTCTTCTTTTACCGGAGAAACAAGGCCTTCCTTTTCCAACTTTTCGATATGAGCGTTTACGATTCTTTCTGCTCTTGCCATAAGCCCAGGCCCATACATTCGATAATCTTCTTCAGTATATACTATTTCAGCAATCTCACGAGGTGTTTTTACTGCAGAAGATAGTGAATCCAGTATTTTGCTCTCTCTCTCTATGCGATGATCAAGATACCATTTTATCCATTCATTAGCATTTTCCCTGATTATTGGTCCGTGTCCCGGACAAATAATCTTTATATCCAGCCGTGTTAATTCCTCCAGGGTACTCATATAAGCAATCATATCTCCCTGAGGAGGTACAATTATTGAAGTACCCCAGCCAAGAACAACATCACCTGAAAAAAGGATTCCTTCCTTTTCAATATAAAAGCATAAATGCTCCGGTGAATGTCCCGGTGTAAACAATGCCCTTAGTTCATAATGACCTGCGATTAATACATCCCCATCATTTATAAGCTGATATTGACCGGCACTTAATACCGATTTCATATATGGTAATGCAGTTGGATGACAACCAACTTTTCCGCCATACAGATCAAGGAGTGATTTCAGTCCAACAAAATGATCCCTGTGAGGATGAGTTACAGCAGCAATATTTATAGACCTTATATCAATTCTTGAGAATAGGCTTCTAATGTCTTCATTGCCACGTGGACTGACTGCATCAATCACCAGTGAACTATCTCCATCATGTATTATATACGAATTTGTGTTTTGATGGGGAGGTAAAGTAAGTGTTCGTATTGGCTGCCAGTAAATCCCCGATAATATATCTTTTCTCAACAATTCCATCCTGAATATATCCTTAACGATAATAAGACTGTGCGTTCCCGGTCCTTTTTAGAACTACCCGGTCCTTTTTAGAACTATACGATCATAAGGTCAATGAAAACGGGAAAGATTTTGTAGGAATACATCTCAAAACTGCAGATTATTTCATAGGACGGGTTAATTTCGCGAACCGGTTCGCCAATAATTTTATTTGCGAATATGCGATTTTTCCTTGACAACTCCTAAAATGAAATATATTTTGTCATTAATTACCCAGACATAGTTCTGGTCTTCTTTAGTTCCAACCATTTCCATAATATGTTGTTTAAGTTGCTTTTTTAAGTATTATACAGGTCTTTACAGATTTTATTACAGCTTTTTTAAAATGTTCCTTAAATTCAAATGCTGCGGATTAATAAAGCATTAATCCGAAATATTTCGTAATATATATTACGAATATATCACGGTGTTTATCAAGAACCTAACCACATTAAAGGAGGAATAATGAGCTACAAAAGAAAATTCACTTTACTAACAGCGGTACTAATGTTTTTTGTTATAGCCGGAATTTCCCGGGCGAATGAAGCTAATGAAAAAATCAATATAAACACTGCATCTATTGAAGAACTCACCAGGTTAAAAAGAATAGGCACAAAATATGCCGAACGAATTATTAAATATAGAACCGAAGTTGGTGTATTTAAGAATCCTGAAGATATTATGAAGGTTAAAGGAATTGGAAGTAAAGTATGGGAATTAAACCAGGAAATGATAACAGTAAAACTACCCGACAAAAAATAACCTTACCTCATCCTGTATAATACATACTTAATTCATTGCAGCCGACTTTAACCTCGGCTTTATCCTTCTTGTAAGCCGGGGTTAAAGTTTTTTATTGGAGTTTTTCGAGCACTTCCCATCTTTCATAGGCTTTTGAAAGGTCATTTTCAAGTGCTTCAAGTCTTCCCTTGACCCTATTGATTTCATCCCCACCCTGTTGATAAAAACTCTGGTCCGCCATAGTTTTATATATTAAAGCCTGTTCTTCTTCCAGTTTTTCAATAAGTTCAGGAAGAGCATCAAGTTCACGCTTTTCCATATATCCTATTTTACGGCTGGTTTTACGGCTGACCCGACTTTTTGTAGAATCATTTTTTGAAGGTTTCTTAATATTTTTTACCTTTTTCGTTGAAATATCTTCAGGCTTAACCGATTGTCTCTGGCTCAGCCAGTCATCATATCCTCCTGCATACTCAATAATCTTACCATTGTCCTGAAAAACAAAAGTGCTGGTCACTACATTATTGAGAAACTCACGATCATGGCTGACAAGAAGAACTGTTCCGGTATATTCCAGCAGGCGTTCTTCTAAAAGTTCCAAAGTTTCTATATCAAGGTCGTTGGTTGGTTCATCAAGAACAAGAACATTTGATGGTCGGGTAAAGAGTTTCGCAAGAAGCAGTCTGTTCCTTTCTCCTCCGGAAAGTGTCTTTACAGGGCTTCGTACTCGATCAGGAGTGAAAAGAAAGTCTTTCAGATAACCAATAACATGTCTTGGCTTTCCATTGATTGAAAGCATCTCTTTACCATCAGCGACATTATCCTGGACAGTCATTTCTTCATTGAGTTGCTCACGAAGCTGGTCAAAATAGGCTGTCTCCAAACGTGTACCTAAACGGATCAAGCCTTCCTGTAACGGTTTTTCCCCAAGAAGAAGCCCCAGAAGTGTTGATTTACCTGAACCGTTAGGTCCGATAATACCTATGCGATCCCCCCTGATAATTGTTGCTGAAAAATCATTAATATATTTTTTACCATCATATGAGTATGTTATTTTTTTTGCTTCAACAACAAGTTTGCCGGTACGTTCCGCCTCATAAACCTGCATTCTGGCTGTCCCGACACGTCTCCTCCAGTCTCTCTTTTCTTCACGCATTTTCAACAATGCCTGAACCCTGCCCTCATTGCGTGTTCTTCTTGCCTTGACACCTTTCCGAAGCCATACCTCTTCCTGGGCCAATTTCTTTTTAAACTGGAACCGATACTCTGACTCAGCATCTAAAGTTTCCTGCTTACGTTTAAGATATGTCTTATAATCACAGTCCCAGCTTGTAAGGCTTCCTCTGTCTATTTCTATAATTCGTGTTGCAAGTCTCTGGAGGAACAACCTGTCATGAGTTACGAAAAGCAGGGACCCTTTATTTTTTAATAGAAAATCTTCCATCCAGCTTATTGTATTAACATCCAGATGATTGGTGGGCTCATCCAGAAGAAGTACATCCGGGTTTCCCACAAGAGCTCTGGCAAGAAGTACACGGCGTTTTAAACCGGCGGAAAGAGATTCAAATAAAGCTTCGGGGTCAAGATTTAAACGTGAAATGACAGCGTCAACCTGTTGATAAATCTGCCATCCGCCTTCAACTTCCAGTTTATGCTGAATCCTGTCCATATCCTGAAGCAGGCCAATATTTTTATTTTTTTCCAGTTGTTTGCTCAACCTCTGATATTCATCCAGCAGTTGCCCGGTCTCTCCAAGCCCTCCTGCAACAACATTATAAGTATTTACCCCCAACTCTTTTGGCACTTCCTGAGACAAAGATGCAATATGAACCCCTTTTTGAATATTAACATTCCCTTCATCCGCTAAGATATCCCCTTTCAGCAGCTTCAAAAGCGTAGTTTTTCCTTCGCCGTTTCTTCCCAGCAGGCAAACCCTTTCCCCTTTCTCAATACCGAGATTAATATTCTCGAGTAATAAAGTACCTCCAAATCCCAGACTGACATCATTCATGCTCAAAAGTGCCATTAACAACCTCTTCCATATTCTGGGCTTATAGTATCACCCAGGATCAAGACACCGGCTCCCAATTGTCTCTCTTTTTCATTTGTCATAAATATCCTGCCCCAAAGGATCAAAATTTGGTTTTACCACATTTTAACATACGTTTTTTTAATCGGGATCAAAAAATGCGGAATGAAATCTTAAACTATTTTGTACCAGCCACAGTACAACTTTATAAACCGGTATATTTATGCAGATAGTCCAAAAAGCGTCTTATATAAAACAACTTAGAGAATATGTCAAAATATATAGTATCCCATAGACACTTTGAAAATACAGCAAAAATATTTGACTGACAATGATTATGATGCTATTTAAAAAACAATTATTTAACAATAGTTTCTACTACCTGCTTCTTTATTAAATGCCATCCAATATCAAGGAGATGGATAATGAAAAATCAAAAAGGTTTTACTTTGATCGAGTTAATGATTGTCATCTCAATTATCGGGATTCTGGCGGCAATTGCCATACCTAATTTTAGCACCTATCGTGAGAAAGCATTTGTTTCAGAAGCCATGCATCTTGCAGACTCCGCAAGAAAAGACATAAATGAATATTATGAGTGCAGGGGGTTGTTCCCGTCAAACAATCACGAGGCAGGCCTACCTGTTCAAGAGAATATTAAGGGCAAGTACGTAATGAGTCTTCAGGTTACAGACGGGGCTATTGATATCACTTTTTATAATAACAGTGATGTTCCTAAAAGCATCAGGGGTAAGGTTTTAACTATCCGTCCCGCAATTCTGCAGGACAATCCCACCGGTCCCGTTGTCTGGATCCGAGGAAATGACAAAGTACCTGATTCAATGAAAGTTATTGGTAAAAATAATACAAGTGTTTAATAAACAAAAAGAATTGTTTGTTTTCAGAACGCATTGATTCACTGTGATAATGGAATCATATGAAAAGTCTCTACCAGATCAGAACCCATTTTTTCCAAAAGACCATCGAACTAATGATGGTTATCATGATTATCGGCATTCTGGCTGTTTTAGCTATTAATACATATAAACCTTATATCACTACCGTAAAGACCATACATGTCACAGGAGCTGATTTTCTGAAAACAAAATTGAACACTATGTATTATCATGCACATAACGGCACATGGCCTAAGGATAATATAGAGGCCTCTACCTTTGGATGGCATGACAATTATAACAGTACGGATGACAACTATATAAAGAAGACCGAGATATCAGACGGTGCAATAAGCTTTGTTTTCGGAAAAACACTTAAAGGTAAAATACTTACACTTCGGCCCGCCGTTCCTGCTGAGGACACAACCGGTCCGGTAAAATGGGTTTGCACAGATAGTTATACAAAAGACAATAATACAAAAGATAATTATACAGCGGATAATATTAAACATGACGGCTGGCATATCCAGGGCCGTGATAGAACAAATATTGATAAAAATTACATTCATCGAAGTTTACGTTAATTAAACTGCAATAATTAATGCGGAGAATGAATATGTTTTTTAACAAAAAAATAACAACCGAAGAAACCGGTTTGCTGTATCGCCAGATTTCTGTAATGCTTGCCTCCGGAATCCCCATATCTGAGGCACTTGACACACTTTTGGAAGAAACCGACCATGCGAAGATGAAAGACATAATTACTGCATTAAAAGAGGATCTTAATAAAGACATCTCAACCGGCGGTAGACACTTAAGGCATCCTGAATATTATAATGAAGCCCTTGTTCATGTTTTAAAAGCAGAGAAACAGGATGAAAAGGTATCTGTTTTTTTAAACAGCATCGCAGATGAATATGAAAAAACAGCCGCCTTAAAAAGCAAACTATCAACCACTTTTTACTACCCGTTTTTTACTTTTGTAACTGCATGTATTATAATCATCGCACTGGTTATATTCGTTATCCCTGTTTTTAAGGAAATGTTTGGAGAATACGGTTCACACCTTCCGGTGCTTACAAGATTTTTCATGAACCTGAGTGAGATAATTATCAATAATGCAATAATAGTTCTCGTAGCAATAGCATTATCCGTATTTTTCATTATGAGAATCAGGGGCTATTTATATAACTACGCATCATATATTCCTTTTCTGGGAATCATAATAAAAAAAATGTCTATACGTAAATTTACAGGATACTTGTCAATACTGCTTTCAACAAACACTCCGATAAAAGAATCTTTAAAATTAGCGGCACTCGCTGTTGATAACAATATATATGGTAGGAAATTAGAAAAAATTGGAGATACGGTTACTGAAATATCAGAACTTAAAGAAGGAATGAAAACAAGTCAGCTATTTCCAAATATGGTTTTACAAATGATCGCAGTAGGAGAAAAATCACAATCGGTTGATTATATACTTTCCCAGATTGCCGGATTCTATGAAAAAGATATAGATACATCATTGTTCAGATTAATAGGGCTGCTTGACGTCTTTATAATTATTTTTCTTGGAGTAATTGTTGGTACAATGGTTATAGCAATGTATCTACCTATATTTCAATTAGCCTCAGTTGCAGGATAGTTTGTGATAATTTGAAATCTTTCTTATGTCGTAATTTATATAAACACAATGACCCAATTTTAATATAATCGGGAGTATGAAAAATGAAAAAAAAAGATCATGGTTTTACATTAATCGAGTTAATGATTGTAATCAGCATTATTGGAATTCTGGCAACCATGGCCCTTCCATCATATCAGGACAGAGTTATCCGTACACAGGCGAAAGAAGCGTTTAACCTCGCTGAAATAGCGAAAACAGGAATTGAAAGCTATTACAAGGCAAAAAAATCTTTCCCTTCAGATAATATTGCAACAGGACTGCCAAAGCCGGAAAAAATAATCGGAAATTACGTTACGAGCGTAAAGGTCACAAAAGGAGTTATAGATATAACCCTTGGCAACAGGGTTAATAAAAATGTTAAAGATAAAATAATTTCTATACGGCCTGCAATTGTTAAAGATGCCCCGATTGTTCCAATTGCCTGGATTTACGGATACGCATCAGTACCTGAAGGAATGACAGTAATTGGTATAAATAACAGCAATATACTTCCAAGGCAGCTACCGGTTAATTGTCGATACTAGAAAATATACCCACCCTGCCATTAAAAAAGTCATGGCTTTAAAAGATAATTTTATCAGCAAAGAACATTCATAGTTGAATAAATTCTCTTTTATAAAAACACAGATGATGCCTCCTTAAAAAATAAAACCATAGCGCTATTCCCGGAGAAACGGGATGTCAAGAAAAGGTTTCAGGTAATAAATAATGGCTCAGACATCAACCGTTTACGATGAAACATACAATAAATACCTTGATGATATTTCCACCATCAATTTCAAATTAATTGAAAAGAAACTCGGCATCAAATGCGAAGGTGCTGAAGCTTTTATCCCGCTAATCGGCAAAACATACAAAGTTTCAGGAAATGGGATTTTCGATTTATTCGGGAAACAACCGACCCTGGAGATATGTATCGTGATTTTCAAATATCTTCTTTTATGCCCGGAAGTAGAACCAGATGAAAATGAATGGGCGGCATTTAGAGATTTCAGGGACTCAGGACCTTTAACCACATACTTTCTTAACGACGTTGAAAGGCCGATTGCATCTTTTTTTTCCGGTAAAATAGAAAAGCTGAAAAACGCATGTAAAGCTCTAAAAGGATTTCAACCGGATATTAAACTTTCATATGAAATTGCATTGTCATTTACACTTCTTCCAAAAATTCCTGTACTGATGCTGTTTAATGATTCTGATGAGGTTTTTCCTGCCAAATGTTCCATTCTCTTTGAAAAAAGTGCTGAAAAGTATCTGGATGCTGAAAGCCTTGCAATTCTTGGATCACTATTTACAAAAAACCTAAAAAATCACGGCACAAAATAATGAGAATTTCTGTTATACTTGCCCACCCGGATAAAGAAAGTTTCAATCATGCAATTGCAAAAACCGTAATCGAACAGCTAAGTATCAATAATCATGATATCAATTTTCATGACCTCTATGAAGAAATGTTTGATCCTATCCTTCCAGCCGATGAAATACCGGACAATGCAATACTTACTGGAACAATAAAAACGCATTGCGATGAGATTTCATCTGCCGACGGCATAGTTGTTGTTCATCCAAACTGGTGGGGGCAACCGCCGGCTATCTTAAAAGGATGGATCGACAGAGTAATCCGGCCCGGGGTTGCGTATAGATTCATGGAAGGTGATAACGGCGAAGGTGTTCCTGCAGGTTTACTTAAAGCTGAAAAAGCTGTTATATTAAACACATCCAATACTGATTCTAAAAGAGAAATATCTGAATTTGGCGACCCTCTTCAATTATTGTGGGAAAACTGTATATTCAACCTCTGCGGAGTTAAAAACTTTTACCGTAAAATGTTCACTATTATTGTAACCAGTACACATAAACAACGGGCAGAATGGTTATCCGAAGTTCAGAATATTATTGATAAATCCTTTCCATCATCAAGTATCCAAAATGTCATATAAAAAAACTAATAATCTTCCAGCCTGAATAATTCTCCCTGAGAATCTTTTAAAGACTCTATATACAGATAAAATAATTAATATAATCAGACTATTTATTAATATGGAAGCTTTACGACTCTTGACAAATATTCACATTTTATATAAATAAATATTTTTTGAAATACATAACGAAAAACATATAATATTTTAAAATATAATAATTAAAGGAGATTTAAATGAACATACTGTTTTTTGGACCAAACGGCAGCGGTAAGGGAACCCAGGGGGCTATATTAAAAGACATGTATAACCTTCCTCATATTGAATCAGGCGGAATTTTCCGTGAAAATATTAAAGGCGGAACAGATCTTGGCAAACAGGCAAAAGAATATATAGACAAAGGCGATCTTGTCCCGGATGATATTACAATACCTATGATACTCGACCGTCTTCAACAGGATGACTGTAAAAAAGGCTGGCTTCTCGACGGTTTTCCGAGGAACAAAGTACAGGCTGAGAAACTTGATGAAGCCCTTAAAAATGCTGACATGAATCTTGATATTGTTGTTGAAATTCTCCTCGACCGTGAGATAGCAAAAAACAGAATCATGGGCCGAAGACTTTGCGTAAATGATAATAACCACCCGAACAACATTTATATTGATGTAATTAAACCTGACGGTGACAAATGCCGTGTTTGTGGCGGAGAGTTGAGTACAAGAGCTGACGATCAGGATGAGGATGCTATCAGCAAACGTCATGGCATATATTATGACACAGACACCGGAACTATGGCTTCAGCATACTATTTCAAAGACCTTGAAAAAAGCAGCAGCGATCTTAAATATATCACCCTTGACGGTGGACCAAGTGTAAAAGCTGTTACAGAAGAGCTTCTGTCAAAGCTATAGATTAACTATTGTTTTTCTCATTTGGTTTAAATTATTTTTCTTGCTAAAGAAAAATAATTAATATATAAAGTGATATTTTAAGATTGAAGGAATAAAAATAAACATCAGTTGTGGTTTCAATTTTGCATTACTGGTGGAAGAAAGGGGCGATTAGTTTGAAAGAAATTGAAGTTCATGTTTATGATAATGACCTTGAAAAAGCAATGCGTATTCTCAAGAAAAAAATTCAGAATGACGGTCTTTTTAAAAGATTAAAGCTGAAAAAAAGTTATGAGAAACCAAGTGAACATAGACGCCGCAAAATGCGTGAAGCATTAAGAAGAGAAAGAATTGCAGCTTCAAGAAGTAAATCTCGAAGATCTTATTAATAACCCCTGATAGTATCAGGCAGTTAATCATCCCGGCAGAAAAAAATTCATTCTGCCGGGTTTTTTCTTTATAAAATGACAGATAATAGTCCTTATAATAGTTGCCTAAAAGAAATGTATGGCCTCAGGCGGTTTGGTATAAAACTGGGGCTTGATACCATAGCCAATATCCTGGACGTTCTGGGTAACCCGCAAAAAAATTTTCCATGTATACATATTGCCGGAACCAACGGTAAAGGCTCAATAGCATCATCCCTTTCAACTATCCTTAATTTGTCAGGGTATAAAGTAGGTATGTATACCTCTCCTCACCTGGTAAAATTCAATGAGCGGATCTGCATAAACAACATACCTGTTTTAGATGAAGAGGTTGTTGAATCTTTTGCAGCTGTAAAAAATCTTCATTCAGAAGACAGGGAACCTACATTTTTCGAATATACAACAGCTATGGCACTTTATGTGTTCGCAAAACATAAAGTGGACTGGGCAATAATCGAAACCGGGATGGGTGGAAGGCTTGATGCCACAAATATAATTGAACCCGAAGTTTGCGTGATATCAAACATATCAAAGGAACATCAGGCATATCTCGGAAATACAATCCATGAAATAGCAGGAGAAAAAGGCGGAATAATAAAAGAAAACATTCCTATCGTCACCGGGGTCAAACAAAAATCAGCAATTTCAAAACTTGAAGAAATTGCAAAAGAAAAATCTGCTCCGATATACCGGCTTTCAAAAGATTTTTCAGTGAGAAGAAATAGAAAAAATGGTTTCTCCTTCTTTGGGATTGAGAATAATTGGAAACAAATGCAGACCGGGCTTCTTGGGAGTTACCAGGTTGACAATGCAGCTCTCACCCTGGCTACATGTGAGATCCTTATAAAAAAAGGGGCCAACCTCCCGTTGGAGACAATAAAATCAGGGCTCTTAACAAATAAATGGCCTGGCAGGCTTGATATTGTTTCCAAAGATCCTCTTGTCATGTTAGACGGCGCCCATAATCTGGCAGCCGTTAAGAACCTTGCAGGCTTCCTCTCCGAAAACATGTCGGACAGCAAGATCACACTTGTAACGGGAATGCTTGATGACAAACCGTTTAAAGATATTCTAGAAGCCCTTCTTCCGGTATGCAGTAAATTAATCCTTACCAGACCGAAAATTGACCGCAGTATTCCCCCTGAAGAGCTTCTGCCCATTGCAGAAAAGATAGTAAAAGACATTACAATAATCCCTGATGTAGGCGATGCTGTTAATTATGCAATTGCCAATACGAAAAAAACAGAAGCAGTTTGCATAGCAGGATCATTGTATGTAGTTGGTGAAGCCAAAGAAATAATGGAAACCGGTACAATCAAATTCAGTTATATGCAGATTTGATTACAGTATAGGATTCTTCATATACTTTATTATATCTTCTTTTAATAATTTCAACATACTATATGAAATATCAACCTGCTTGACTTATACCCTTCGATTAACTACTTTAAGTAAACAAAATGCGCCCGTAGCCCAGTGGATAAGGCGTCGGCCTCCGAAGCCGAAGATCGCAAGTTCGATCCTTGCCGGGCGCACCATAATATAATCAGATAGTCATATAATATTCTAACTCTTTTTTAGTTTGTAAATTATATACTTTCCAACTCTATTTCTACCCCTTGCGCTCATTTTATCCAAGCTTAAACTTTTTGTTGCCGGGGAATTGATTTGACAATAGTAAATTCAGACATTGACTATTGCCTGTTATGATATCTGTAAAAGATTATATGGTCTAATCCTTACTTTCTGTGAGAATTTTAGGATTTCCCGAATACTATATGTTGCGGACCATTATTTTTTAAATAAGATTTTATATCCTACCCATATTTCAATTGACAGAGTCGAAAAACGATTCATTATCATATGACAAATAGGGTTCTTGATATTCGAAAACACAATCTCAAAATTTCCACACAGCTTAAAGATATCATGCGAAACTGTCGAAAAAGCCCAAAAATGGCAATTTTAACAATTTTGCATGCAATAAAATCAGCAGGTTACGAACATCAAAATCACAGAATTAGGGTTTTTCGACAGTCTCTGCAGATATCACAACTTTGGAGCATTTCTTAGCACCCCAACAAATTGTGTTCGCCACGAAAATAAAAAGTGCAGAATAGTTTCTATAATCCTATATCAAAAATTGCTTAGACAGATGTGAACTAATAGCCGGATGCTACAATCCCTTATAAGAGATCCAGGTTTGTTATCTGTTAAGATCAGATGCCGTAACAACCTTTAAAACGGTGCTACGGCATCTGACTTTTTTCTATTTAATCTTAAAAAAAATGAAAGGGTTCTTAGAAACCCTTAAAATCATCATCCATGGGGATAACTTCTTCAGGGCTCACTTTTTTTGCCTTTATGGTAAAGCCTTATCTTTTTCTGGCGATCATCGCTCTCATCATGTCGCCGGAGTTTTCAGCATGATCAGCAATTGAGCCGATAAACTCAACCAGCTTTATCATGTGATATGTGGTTACAGGATCAGTATTAATTGAAAATATCTTTTGTTTCAAAGCGTCTTCTATCTTGTCGACTTCGTATTCCCTCTTGCGGAGGTTATTAATAATACCTTTTACAATATTTCTTTGCTTATTTGAATAATTATCAAAATATTTCTTTGCCTCTTCCACCACCCGACTCAATTCTTCAAGAGGCTCAATAACAGAATCAACCAAAACAAAAAAATCTTTTCTTAGTTCCTCCGGAATGCCCGGTTCAATCCTGTAAGAAAGCCAGTTAAGGGAATCCTCGACTGAATCAAGCACTTTATCCTGCTCCTTGAGGTAAAGAAAAAACTGGAATTTATGGACCGGCAATTTTACCCCTCTGGGTATATGCCCACGTATGCGGTGCTTTATTGCATCTGCATCACTCTCAAGTTTGTCTACCTCCTTCCTGTGTTCTTCGAACCTGTCGCATTTACCTGAAACATGACATTCAATTGCCTGCTGAAACACCCAGGCGCATTCTTTTACTTTTTCTGCATGTTCCAGCAGATCATCAAAAGGGGAAGTAAATGAAAATGAAAAAAATGGAATACGCATTTTATTTCTCCTGAATAATAATTTTATAAAATCAGGTTAAAATATCTGGATTTTCTGCCATTAATCCTTCCTGAAAGACTCTCTGAAGATTTCAAGAAGACTTTTTGTCTCCCTGGATATCCTTAAACTGTTTTCGAGGAATCCGTAAAACAACATACTCAATCGCGTTTTGGAATCACTTCTTGTATAGCTATTCTTACTATAACGTTTCTGTTGTTTCAAAGGAAAGTGGATAGATTTATCTTTGTAATTACTCATTTAATTTCCTACGAAATTTAACTTTGGCCTGCCAAGATGAAGAACTGCCCCTTTGTTTTTTCATTTTCCATTAATTTATTTTTACCCCCGAGGGAATTAAACCTGATTTTTTAATAATTTCCCTTCCGGTATCACTCATCATAAAAACAAGGAATTTTTTAATTGCGGGTGTTAATCTGTTTTCATCCATGTAAAAATACAAATTTCTATAAATTGGATAACGACCATGAATACCATTTTCAACTGATGGCTTTATATTGTTAATTTTTAAAACCTTAACTTCAGTATTAATAAATTCAAAACTAATATAACCTATAGCATTGGGGTTTGATTCAACATATGCAAGAATTCCACTGTTTGAAGATCTTATTTCAAACCCGTTTGTAAAAGATGGATTACTGCCAATTACTTTTTTATCCCATATTTCCTTAGTACCTGAGAACCTGTTTCTACACACAACAACAATCGGCTTTTTATTTCCTCCAAAATCACTCCAATTTTGTTTGGCGCCTGAAAAAATGGCCTTCAATTCTGTCAAGCCAAGATTATTAATTGGATTTTTCCTGTTCACAATGGAAACAATCAGATCTTTAGCAAAAACTTTTTCTCGTATTTTAACGCCTCTTTCCAGGGCAAGCGCTTCTATATCTTCAGGGATTTTTGTCGATGAGGCAGAGATATCACATTTTCCGATAATAAGGTCATTTAATCCAGTTATTGATCCATTTGATGTTGTAATAATATTTATTTTAATATTGGCTTTGGTAATATTGCTGACTTCTTGTATCAACGGGATTATAGTTGTTGACCCTGAAATTATAATCTGCTCATAGCCACTTGAACATCCATGAAGAATTAAAATAGTCATAAAAATTATGAATTTCATTAGTATATTTATCATGAATTCTCCTTGTTTCTGCTATGTTTAATATTTCTCAGAATTACTATTATAAGCTACTCTTCAATAAGTAAGTAATCCCGTAAATATCATTTGCATATGTTTTATTGTTTATATTAGATTGAAATAATACCAATTCTCTAATAGAGTTTTATTTGCATACCCCAGCATATTGTGTTCGCCACTAAAATAAAAAAAGTGCGGGTATAGCAGAAATTGACACGGTCTTTAATGAACTATCCCCCAATTTTTTAATCTTCCATCAAGAATTTTTTGGTAGATAAATACTGAATGTACTCCCTTGCCCCGGATCAGGTTTAATCATACGACTTCGTTCAAGCTTATCGATTATACGAAGAACTGCTGACAGTAATTGACTTTCTGAAAAAGGTTTAACAAGGTAATCTTCAGCATCCCCTTAATTGCATTAACCGCCCCGTAAATATCAGATAATCCGGTGATCATCATCTCTATATTATTGAAATTTTCTTTAACATATCTTAGAAGATCAATACTCTTAATTACAGGCATATTATTTTCCGCAATGATTATGTCGATCGTGCTGAATTCTAAGGCACTTATCGCCCTTTCCACACTGGAACAGCTGAATACTTCGTATCCAGCTTCAGTCAATTTATCTTGAATAAAATCCAGGGTTCCAATGTCATTGTCTATGGACAAAATTTTATACAACTTTTTTCTTTTTTTTCCCATTTTAATCATCTCAAGCTGATTGTTTTGTTTAATTATAGTCCCCCGGAATCAGTCTTTAATGAAAAGAGACAGCGATGCCTCAATGTTTTCAGTATTAAAAGGCTTTTCTATTACATCATGAACACCTAACTGCTTGGCCGTGAAAAGAACTTCATCTGTACCATATGCTGTGATCAATATTCTTATTGCATTGTTACATGTTTTTTGAATTCTCTTAAAAAACTCAAGACCTGTTATACCTGGCAGCATATAGTCGACAATAATAATATCAAACACAGAAGTATTTATCGCGTTCAACCCTTCCTCTGCAGTTTCAAATGCCAGCAAATAACATTCCTCACCTTCAAAAAATATAGTCATTGCGTCTCTTATCCACTCATCATCATCAATGAGAAGTATTGTGCGATTTTTTAGTTTTTTGAATAAATTCATAATGACTATTTGAAAAATCAAACTTTAAATAGACTTTAAAAGAAACTTGAAATTCTAAATTCCGTGCAGCAGTATTATTTTACCATAAAATCAATTCTGTCTGACTTGATAGTAACCAACTTATAATTTAAATTACCGGCAGGTTTAACTTAAATCTATCCGCTGCAATACTTCATTCGCCTCTATCAATTTCTTGCAATCTGCGTAAAATCTCTCTCGGAGAGTTTGAGATGGAAATTTTCAACAATTCATTCATTTTTTTATCTTCAATATCATTTTTATTCATCACTCTTTTTTGATATGCATCTTTTAGCGCTTCCAATAGCTCATCAAGTTCGCATGGCTTCTGCAGGTATTTATAAGCACCGCTTTTAGTACATTCAACGGCAGAGTTTACAGATCCGTGGCCTGTGAGTATAACAATTTCCATCCATTTATGTTCTTTTTTAAGTTCTTTTAATGTTTCTTCTCCATCTATACCGGGCATCTTTAAATCCACAAGCGCAATATCAATCGGTTTTTCTCTTGCCACTTGAATCGCTTTTTCACCACGGTTTACTGCAGTTACATTGAATTCACGAACCTCCAAACTTTTCTTAATAGAACTTAAAAACTGCTCCTCATCATCCACAATTAAAAGATTGATTTTGTTATCTATCATTTTTATCTCCTTTCCTTATAGCAAGTAATATTTTCTTACTATTATATATAGATTACGTTAAGTCCAAACAGACATTTTCATCCCTTACAAGAATTTGGTTAATAATCTTTTCAATATCCTTTTGGATTTTTAACCTGTAGTATTCAACCTTTTTTCTGTTTGTCATGATCATGTCAAGTTGCCTGGTATGCAAAAGCAGGTACCCTAGGATCTTTAATCTTTTTTCCATAAATTTTTTATCATAACCCTCTACCCGAGCAATCAGGTTGTCTTCATTGACGTCTACCCTGAAATCATATCCTTCTAAAATATCGGTTATAAATTGAATGCGTCTGAACCGCCTGTTATAGTCAGCAGCCCCTCCCTTAAACTGAAAGCTTACATAATTTTCAAAAGCTCTGTCGCTTACAAGCGCCTCCATGGTTGCAAAATGGTATCCAAGCCTGGAGCTTAAATTGCAGTAGTTTTTTGAGACCATAAAATAGTTACGATCAACATATTTTGATCGTACCCCAGGGATTAATGCCGGATTTGTGGTTGACTGGAACATAACCGACATAAAGCCCTTTCCGTCAATAGGAGGCGGGCCATCCCAGGGAATTGCGGCAAACCCTTCCCAAAATGCGAGCATGGGAATAGACTCAATGTTTTCAAGCCGAACATACTTGCTTTTTATCTCTTTTTTAAAGCCATCATCTAAATTCAATATCCACCATTTCATTGGCGCATGATAAAAAAGCTGTTTGCCGGCACGTTCTGAGAACTTATGCTCCCTGCCAAAATCAAACATCTCGATCACTGATTTTTCATGTATAAAACGTGTGATATCATGTAATGTCTTGCAGTTTGCAGGCTTAAAATCATTAGAATCAGGATCAAGAAGGTTTAAAGGGACTATAAAACCGCTAACTTTTTTAAGGGTTTCATAAACCGGGCTTCCGTGCATAAGGTTTTTTTTAACAGTTTTTTTTGTAAGCAAAGACTCAATTTTCCCCTTATAAACAGCTAAGGAGTCAGCATCCACAGTGATTGTGTTCTCATCCCTTAATATGGCCATAGCATTTTCAACCCCAAAGATAGCAGGCACTGAAAATTCTCTTGCAACATTGGCAAGGTGACCGGCAAACCCACCCTTTTCTGATATTATAGCCGAAGCTCTGCTTAAAAGAGATGCCCAGACAGGAAGCGCCTGTTTTACCACAAGCACGGCATTTTGGGGAAAAGCCAGGATATCAGCCCTTTTTTCTGCGAGAAAAACCTTTCCATAAGCACTGCCCGGGCTTGCGGTTATTCCACCTTTAATGATTATTGACCCATTATTTGCTTTTGCAGATGCAGGATACAAATTTTTGACATCCCTTTTGATCTGCTGCATTGGCCTGCATTGCAGTATATAAATCAAACCGTCCTTTGTGATTGCCCATTCAATATCCTGCGGGGATGAGTAATACCCTTCAAGGGTAATGGCAATACCGGCAAGTTTTAATACCTGCTCTTTTGTAATAGACGGGGCATTTTGCAAATCCTCGGGCAGTATTTCCCTTTGCAACCCGGATTTTGAAAAACAGGTCAGTTTTATTTTTTTGGTTCTGACATCTTCGGAAACAAGCTTTATTGCCGGTTTTCGGGAAACAACAAACTGATCGTTTGAATCACTTCCGTCAACCACGGATTTCGGCAACCCCCATACAGAGTTGATAAAAATAGAATCATCATCCATATCCACAGGACTATGGGAATAAATAACCCCGCCTGCCTCAGCTGCAACCATATCCATACACCCCACGCACATCGAGATATCTTCATCCTTAAACCCCCGGTTCAACCGGTAAGAAATGGCCTGAACACTGTATTTACCGGCAAGTACCTCCTTATAAGAATGAAAAATATTTTCAACACTTGCGTTCAATATACTTCGATACTGACCTGCAAATGAGCTGTCTTGAAAGTCTTCACCAATTGCACTGCTCCTTAAAGCAACCATTGTTTGCTTTCCAAATTCAGATTTAGATTCAAGCTTTTTCCATGCCCGGTTGATTGCGTCTGCCAGACTGTCCGGCATATCAGCGTTGATGATGTACTGCTGGATCTGGGCGCTTAAAATATCAAATTCTTGCAGGTTATCACCTCCTGCGGTCTGGAAAAGCCTGTCAATCTCGGTTTGTAAATTATTTTCACTGACAAATGTTTCATAGGCGGCAGATGTTATGACAAATCCTTCAGGGGTACTGATACCAAGCACATTTTTTATCTCGCCTATGTTTGCCATTTTACTTCCAACAATGTCTGCCATGTCCTTATTTACATCTTCAAGAGTCAAAACAAGGCGAGTATCTCTTATCTCCTTTTTTTGATTAAAGATGGTGTCTATGTTCAACCTGATTTCGTTAAATTTTTCATCAAGGCTTAAGTATTTTTCAGGCGCAAGCTGCTTTAGGTTCTTAATCATATTAAAAACATTGACTGACGCTGCTGTGCACCCTGCACGAATAAAAGACATCCCGAAGGCGCTGCTGCCATGAAGCGCACGTTCCATATCAGCCATAATCTCAAGGGCTTTGTTGTTTGCGGTCAAAAGCAGCTTAAAATTATGGTAACGTGATTTAAAATCAAGACGCAGTTCTTCAACATCAGAAGCCGTTAGATCATCTGGTTTTTGAAATATCCTGCGAATAATTTTTTTAATACGTTCCATGATTTTAAAGCGCTAAATATATGCCTGTCAGTGTTCAAGCTTAAGACCAATACCCTCAAAAATATACATAATAGCAAACCCATACCACAAAGTGTAGACCACATAAAAAACAAGAGAAAAAATTACTATCCCAAGAGCATCGGTTATTTTTTTTGGCTCAATTTTATAGTAGTTGTAAGAGCATTCCACAGCTTTTTTAACAGCCAAAGAAACCACCTTGGCCTCCTTAAACTGTTTCTGCTCCTTCAACCCCTTTTCCATGTTCTTTAATGATTTGTGCCAGTTATAAACAACCTGTTTTTCATCATAACTGTATTTTGTTTTTATTTCCTCACCCTTGTTATTGTACATCAGGCCTGTATCTTCAAGGCAGTTCTTAAGAATCAGGCCAAGATCTCCTTTAATATCCACAATTGAACCTGAAACCTTTGCCTGTACCCCGCTTTTTTCATACAAAAGAGCGGTTTGATCTGCCTGCTCCCTGTCAGACATTTTTATGCTGATGTTTATATCATTTCCTGAAAACCCGGCAGCTTCTTTTTGAACCTCAGGGATATAGTAGGCAGAACCTTTTGAAATAGAGTTATACAGTGTGTCAAGGTATTCAAGGCCGTTTTTTCCATTAAAAAACGGATAGAACAGTAAAATCATTACTGCTATAAAAGCGGCAAGCATGCTGCTGCCCATGTATAGTTTAGGTCTGGTTGACGGATTGCTTGTCATGATTTATGCCTCCTCTCCTTTTAGTGTTTTAATGTTTTTCAGAAACGTTCCGATTACCCACACACTAAAACCGCCTATTACAATAAAAAACGCCCAAATACCAATGGTTTCCAGTGTGGCGCCCATTGTTTTTGACAATGGGATTACGCCCATGTCGGCAAGCTTTGAAGGCAGCGCAAATATCCTGTTCATAAAACCTGCAAGAACTGCCATTGCATAGAATCCGCGGATGGTTACTCCGGAAACGACCTTGGTGACCATTGCGCCTATCTGAATCCCTATAAGTGATCCAAGCAGCATTCCAATAGCAAGGGTATAAAAAATAAACCCGTAAATTGCATATTGACTGATAGAGGCATATCCTGCTGTAAATATTATCTGGAAAATGTCAGTACCCACTGTTGTCATGGAGGAAACCCCCAGGATATAGATGAATATGGGAAAGGTTAAAAAACCTCCGCCAACCCCCATGATTCCAGCCGCCATTCCCACAAGAGCGCCCGAAAGTACAAGAAAAACCCATGAAATCTTACGCCCGCCCGGTATAACGTCAAAATCAAATTTTACCATTGGAGGAATATTGACAGACTGAATCATTTTAGGAAGATTTCCCATATCAACGCCCTCTGACGTACTTCCGTGAGCATCCCCAGTATCACCGCTCTTTTTTGCCTTTAAAAAATCAATAAGCGCGTAAATCCCTAAGAAACCAAGCATCAATGAGTATATAGTGGTTATAAAAGCATCGCTTAAAACAGGATTAATCTCATAAAGGGCCCTGTTAATAAGGCCGCCGGCTGTTGCACCTAAAATAGCACCTATTAAAAAAACCACAGCAAGCGCCACAGATATATTCCCGAGCTTTCTGTGGATAACGCTGCCCATTATGGCTTTTGCAAAAATATGAAAAAGATCGGTTCCAACCGCAAGAATTCCTTTGATGCCTGCGCTCATCAAAGCCGGTGCAATAATGAATCCTCCGCCCGCACCAATACAGCCTGTTATAAGACCCGCGCCAAGGCCTATGAGTATGGACACAATAAAAATTGAGTTGGAATAAAAAGCAGGGCTGTATGCCTTTTTACCTCCAAGTATTTCAGGCAACACGCCTCCTATATCGTCTGCAAAGGCTATTCCGCCTAAAATGATTGGGATTATAAGCAACCCAAGTATAATCAACCTTTTGCGGTCATTAAGTATGGTGTTTGCCATCTCCATCTCCCACTTGGCATGGGCACGCGCGCCCATCATCATAAACTCTCCCCATTGTCTGAAAAAAAACATTTGCTTTATTCTCCTTTCCGGTGCTTAAATTTAAAAAATTTATTTATTATTTTCTTTTTTTTGGACATTTTATAAACTCTGCTTTAAACATCTCATTTTTTTTGATTTTTCTTTTCCATTAAGACTTTCCTTGTGTATGCATCCTCAATTTTAAAAAGAAGCTCATCAATGGTCATGGGTTTCATGATGTAATCAAAAGCCCCCTGTTTCATTATCTCAAGGGCATCGTCAACCGTGGCTTGACCGGTAAGCATGATTATTTCAATTAACGGATCAATTTTTTTTATCTCATTAAACGTTTGAGTCCCGCCCATGCCCGGCATTTTTTGATCAAGGATTGTCACATCAATAGCGTTATTATGTACCATCTTTACAGCATCTTCTCCGTTTGCAGCTGAAAGGACATTAAAACCGCGAACTGAAAGTTGACGAGACAAGGCTTCACGAAACCTGTCTTCATCATCAACAAGCAGAACCGTCAGTTTTTTGCTTTTTATATTACCCATTTTCCACGCCCCTTTTTTTAAGGATAGGCAAAGATACTGTAAAGGCACTGCCTGCCTCTTTTAAACTTTGAACATTTATTACTCCACCCATTGATTCCACAATGCCAAGAGAAACGCTAAGCCCCAGACCGGTACCTTTCCCCACTTCTTTTGTAGTGTAAAACGGATTAAATATCTGTTTCATCTGGTCAACAGACATTCCTTTTCCGGAATCTTTAATCGTTATATAAATATTTTCATTATCACTTTTTGTTATAATAGTAATCGAACCCGGGCCTAAAATGGCATCACCGGCATTATTGATAATATTAAGAAAAACCTGTCTGATCTTATCTGGATCAAGGGAGATTTCAGGAAGGTCAGGATCGTATTTCAGGATAAGTTCAATGTCGGCTACTTTAAACTCACGCTCTTTTAGACCGCCAATAATGTCATTAAGAATATTATTTACATTACATGGTACAAAACTGCCTTCATCTTTTCGCCCTAAACTGAGCAGTTGACTTGTAATACTTTTTACCCTGAAAACTGAAGACTCAATAATATCAACTTCTTTTAGAATATTTTCAGGGCTTGAATCCATATTGAACTCTGGGTTCAGCATATCTTTAATAACACCACTGGTTGAGATAATTATTGCAAGCGGATTGTTGATTTCATGTGCGACACCGGTTGCAAGCTCTCCGACTGATGCCAGTTTTGATGCGTGGATGAGTTGATACCGCAATAGCTGCTTTTTTTCTGCAGTATCCTGCGCACGGCCGATCAGTTTAATGGTTGTAAATAGTATTAAAGCTGATAATAGAAGCAGAATGATGGTGAGGGTTATTACCATAACCCTTCTGGCATGGTACATCTGAGCATGGGCTATGCTCAAAGGTTGCCTGATAAGTAGTGCCCAATCAGTTTCTTTCAGCCATGTATGCGCGATTAAAACGGGATCGCCTTTTTCGATTATTTCATGAACGCCGGTTTTGTCCTTATCCGGCGGTATATATTCGCATTTGCCCAGCAAAACTCCTCGGTCCGGGTCAACAATTTGATATAATCCGCCTTTGTTTATTAATGATGATTCAACATCCTTGCCGTGGCTTATTGTCCGCAAAAACATATAAAACTTGTCTGGATCAAGCGTGGACCGCATGACATAGGTCTTGTCGTCTATCATCTGCATAGTCGCGATGGTGAAATGTGGTTTTTTTCTGAACCCAAGATATATATCGCTGATATAATATTCTTTTTCATGATTCAACAACGCTTTAAACCATTCTTCATTACTGTAATTCTTCCCCTGCAAAAAAGAAAAAGGCCCCGCATATCCGATTTGGATACCATCTGGACCGAGAAAACCAACATCAATAAAAGCATCGCTAACCTGTCTAAGGCTCTGAAGATAGTTTGCCACATCTCTTTTTGAAGGTGCCGTGCTGAAATCATTGCCGCGAAATAGGCTGAAGAGGTTAACAACTCTTTCCTGTAAAAAAAGATCTATTGTATTTCTCTGGCTTTCTGAAAGCGCAGCAAGATTCAGTTTGCCGGATTTTTTTAATGTTGATGTGAATTGAAAATGAAAGTATGCGGAAAGCACAATATGGGGCAGCATAAAGCCGGCTAATAATCCGATAATCAACCTCATACGAAGCTGCTTGAAGTATTTCCTGATGTTTATCTGTTCATCATCCATGTCAGCAACATTCAGATTATTATGTGAAGATTGATCAATTTTTGTTTTCATATAATTACACCTCAAATATATCTGACTGATTTATTTTGCAGTATATATGCCAGTTATAGAAAAGGATTTAGAAAACTTTATTTACAAATATTTTAAGATAGTTATTAAAGGAAGTGATTTGATTTTTGTTATGGGCAAGGATATACTTTTTTGAAAAATTGCGAAATATGTTCTAAGTTTTTCTAAAATTAATTGCGAAACAAGAGTTATTAATTTGGGAAACATGGAAACCGGTAAGTAAAAAATATTCGGACATTTATATCACTGTATTTTTTTTCTGCGGTAGCGGAAGGTATGATGATTTATATTCAGAAGCTTTGCAGCTTTGCTTTCGTTTCCTTCAGCAATTCTATAAGCTTCATTTATATAATATATTTCCATTGATTTCTGGACCGAAGACAGGTCGATACCTTCCGGTGGTATGGGAAGAAATCCGATCTTATTCTTTTGTTGATCCAATATTTTGGGTGTATCAAATCCTAAATGATTTTCTGTCAGTTCATTGCCTTTACCTATAAGAACCGATTTTTCGATAATATTTTTCAACTCTCTCACATTTCCAGTCCAGTTGTGATTCATAAGTGCATTTTCCCCCTGAGTTGAAATACCTTTAAAATTCTTATCAAACTTTTTGTTAAATTTATTGATAAAATAATTAGAAATATGGATAATATCGTCCTGGCGTTCATTAAGTGAAGGTACATTGATTTTTATAACTCCTATCCGAAAATAAAGATCTTTTCTAAACAGGCCGTCTTCTATCATTTTATCAATATCTTTGTTTGTGGCAGAGACAATCCTTGTTTGAATATAGTGTTTTTTAGTACCGCCAACTTTATAATATTCTCCTTCTTCTAAAAACCTTAAAAATTTAGCCTGTGCTTCCAAATTGAGATCCCCAATTTCATCAAGAAACAGGGTGCCCCTTGCCGAATCTTCAATTAATCCCTTTTTACCTGATATGCTTGCACCACTGAAAGCACCTTTTTCATAACCGAAAATTTCACTTTCTATTAATTCTTTTGGAATGGCAGCACAATTTACGGTAACAAAATTCCCCCCGAAATTTGGACTTCTGTAATGAATAGATCTTGCTATCAACTCCTTACCAGTTCCTGTTTCTCCCATGATAAACACAGGCGTGTCAGGGCTTTTTGCAACAACTTCGATGAATTCCATCATATCCTGAACCGTATTGCTTTTTCCGATAAAACAGGGAAGGTTTTCCTTAAGGTGTTTTTCCTGAAGTATGCACACTTCTTTTCGAAGTCTGATTGTTTCAATTGCATTTTTAATTGTTACTTCAAGACCATTCATTTGTATCGGCTTTACCACATAATCATATGCTCCAAGCTTCATAGCGGAAATAACAGTATTTATATCTTCATATGCGGTGATCATAATAACCGGAATATAGGGAAATATTTCCTTGATTTTGCCAAGGGCATCTATTCCGCTTATGCCCGGCAGACCTATATCGAGAAGAATAAGATCGGGTAGCGAATTGGTAATTATTTCAAGCGCAGCTTCAGCATTAGAAAAAGTGCGTATCTCGTAATCGCCTTCCAATGCCATAGTCAAGCCGTCTCGAATTATTTTTTCATCATCAATTATGAATATTGTATATGAGATCATTACAAATTTCTCGTTGATTTACTTGGGATTTTGACTATAAACTTTGCACCGCCAAGCTCCGAAGGCGACACATCAAGAATGCCTAAATGATCAGAGATAATCCTGTGGCTGATACTTAAGCCTATTCCCGAACTGTGTTTCTTTGTTGTATAAAACGGATCAAAAATCGTATCCATTAAATATTTCGGTACGCCTGGACCTGAATCACAAACATTTATACAGACATAGTCGTTTTCTGATAATGTTGAAATCACTATCTTTTTACTATTATTGTTTTTCATAGCTTCTGATGCATTTGTAACAAGATTGAGTACAACCTGTTCAATCATATGATAATCAGCATTACATTTAGGTAAATTTGAAGCAAGATTTATATCTACCTGAATTCCGCTTTTTCTTAATGTTGACGATGAAAGATTGAATGCCTCCTCAACAGGTTTATTGATATTTATCATCATAAAGTTCGGTTCACCCGGTTTGGAAAAATCCATGACTCTTTTTATAACCGATTCAATTTTGTTTGAAGCAGATTGGAGTTGGAATAATATTTTAGCTACTTTTTCCTGATTTTCTGTTTTTTTACATACTTTTTCCATTGCTTTCAAATAAATATTGATGCCAGAAAGAGGGTTTCTAATTTCATGGGCAATTCCGGCTGCAACTCTCCCCAACGATGTCATTTTGTCCTGAATCCTCAGCAGATGTTCCAGTTCTTTGGCTTGAGAAATATCCATCAGGTTAACAAGAATTGCATCTTTCCCCTTACGCTCAATTTTACTTAACCTGCTATGCACCCATTTCATTTCCTTCCTGGCTTCATTTTTTTCCGGCGGATATAATCTGAATTCAATTTCTACTTTACCAAGTTGCCCTGAAATAAATTTTTCTAATGCTGTTTTTACTTCCATAATATCATCAGGATGAATATTGGCATAATCAGGTTGAGTAAATGGATCAGGTGCATGCCCAAATTGTCTCATATACTCAGGGTTTTGATAAACAATACGGTTATCCTGGATAATCGAAATGCATGTGAGAGAATTTTCAACAAGATCTCTGAAACGTTTCTCGCTTTTTTCTAGTGCGGCTCTCCCATGCTTACGTTCTATTGTCTTTCCTATTCTTAATGTAATAGAGTTGATAAGCTGTTTTTCTTCCTCAAGAAAGGTGTTCCTTCCTCCATCTGTTTTTCTCTCCAGATAACCCACTTCCAGTACACCGACCTTTTCTTTGTTGGAAATAATATCTTTGGATAATTTCGAGTCGGTTTTTGCAAAATTATCAGTTCTAAAATGTTGATTTCCAAATATGATTTGTGCATATACTAATTCCGGGAGCTGCATTGCAGAAGGGATAAGGTCAACGGCATTCTGAATTATTTCTTCAAGAGAAGCATTCGGTCTTTCTACAAGCTTCGAAAATGCGAAAACATATTTTAACTCTTTTACTCTTTCTTTAAGCGCGGCATCTGTCTTTTTATGGTCTTCCTCCCGTTTTATTCTGTACAGACCAAAAGCAATGTCTTCGGCTATCTCTTCCACAAGTGCCTGCTCAATATCATCGGATATAAGTTCTTTCGGGATGGATACAGATAATAGCCCATAAACATTTTCTTCATACACCAAAGGTACCGTTATTGCCCCCCAGTCGGAATATTTTATTGACAAAGGGCAGTCTACGCAGGAAGAAGATGGATTTTTAATCAAAACCGATGTTTTTTGTTTCAATGCTCTCTGAGCGCAATCAACCATTTCGCCCTGTTTTAATATGTCAAGTACGGGAATAAAATCCTTACTAATGCCGGATTCAGCAAAAGTGTCGAATTTACCTGAATCATCCAGTACAACAAGCCAGGCCTTATCATAGCTCCGGTTTTTAGTTAGAATATCACAAATGCCTTTTAGAAGCCGATCTCGATCCTTTTCCTTTACAAGAAGCCGGTTCACGTTACGAACAGCACGTAACCCAAGATTTAGATGTTCTATCTTTTCGGTATGTTTATGTGATTCCATTTGTAGCTACCTTATAATGATAAAACAAAGGTGTTGTTACAAAATATAATTTAGGTTAAGTTTATTATTAGCAAAAAAAGGCTGAATTGCAAAACAAATATAGTTCAAATGGGCAGATGGTAGCTTTAAAAATGAAGTGGACGCTTTGGATGAAATTGGAGAGCATCCTCGCTGCTCCTATATACACTCTGCAGAGCAAACAAATCAATATCTACAATAAATTTAATAGCCTTTCATAGATATCGTCAAAAATCTGATTTTTCATTAGTTCTCCCTCTTCAATCAAAATTGACAAATACTTCCAGCTGTACCGGATACCTCCGGCCAATATGGAAGAATCTTTTCTTTTATAAAATCACTCCACCACTTTTACTCTTTATCTTATCGTATGCATTCTTGATGCTTTCGTTCAGTATTTCTATATCCACAGGTTTCTGCAAATAGGCAAAGGCACCTATCTCCATACAAAGTTTCTCGTCTTTTTCCGAACCATGTCCCGTGAGAACAATTACTTCTATATCGGGGTTGGTGTTTTTTGCTCTCCGCAGAACCTCAAAACCGTCCACACCCGGCATCTTCAGGTCAAGAATCATTACTTCGGGTTCTTCATCCTCAATGAAATCAAGTGCCTCGCCCCCGTCATAAACGACATGGGTACCGACATCCCTTATGCTGAGTCTTTCGGAAAGGGTCTGAACAAACTCCCTTTCGTCATCAACTAGGAGAACTTTCGAGGGAACATCAAAGTCGAACCGCCGGTACACATCAGCCTTGTAAAAGTTTTTACCCACGCCAGTTTCCACATCCTTTACACCCGGTATTTTTAAAACAATTGATTTCAGTTCATCCTGGAGCCGCGAGAGCATAAGAATATTCTTGTCAATCTTCAGCTTCACAAACCCGTTATCTGCGGACACGATAACATCATGCCCATTTTCTACGAGAATAGTCTCCACCTTTGCCACAAGGGAGAAATCCTCGCAAGCTTTACGAGACGCAGCCGTTTCCTTAACCGTGTCCTTCAGAATATTCTCCATAATAAGTCCGACAGCCGATTCCGTATCGACCTTATCCGAAGGAATGAGAATATCGAAAAGGGAAGAATCCCACGGTTCCTTTTTAAAGAGATAGTCGGTCAATGACATGGCCTTTTCGTCCCATGCGCGGATCTTCTTTTCAGCATCCTTTTCGCTCAACTCTCCCCCGTTCGTACTCTGCTCCAGCCTGAACCTAAGCTCCGCAATCACCAGGACCTTCATAACATGAGATACTTCAGGGGGTATAAGGTGACTCATAAAGCCGTGGAAGATAATATTGTCCCCCTTAAGAAAATCCGCCATAATTGACTTCATATATGCGAAAGTACGCTCTTTCTCGTGGGTAAACTGGTTGAATACGAGAGGTTTTCCCAGAAGAAGCCTTTCCGCCTTATCGGTCTTGATATTATGGTGCCGGCAGAGAATTTCAATAAGATCACTATCCCTGATAATCCTGCCGCCAGTCTCGGAAGCAAGTTTTTCAACAATCTTTTCAGCATTTGAAAAAATTCCGCTGGTAATCGAAACAATAGGCATACTTCTCCTCCATTATATGTTTTAATTTGTATTCAGTTTTCCCGAAACGACTCTCTATGCATTCCGCAGTATCCCAGCAGATCACCTGCCGGAACGAATCGTTCTGACATATAATATAAGCAACGGGTGTGCCAAGAGTAATTTCATTGGAAGAAAATAACTTATGAAACAGCAAAACAGAATGTTGGATAATCTACATTTATCGTTGATATTCAATTGATTATAAAATATTCACGTTATGATATTTTCCCTCAGAATTAAAATTACTCTATCTTTTGATTCTAAATTCTTGACACCGTAGTCTTTTGAGGTGATACGACGGTCAATTTTCTATGCAGTATATTCTTAAATTCGAAGAACTGAGAGAAGATTTAAACACCCGTCGTAGAAAAAATCAGGCATTATTTTCTTTTATCCTCTTAGAATCACAGAGTATTCCGTGTTCCTTGGATTCAACCATGACAGCCCGTCACACTATAATGCCAGCACTTTCACCAATACTCATCCAAATCAATGCAATAGACTTAAGAAACATTATTAAAATTACCATGAATGACTTGAAGTTCATGAAATTTTTTCTATCTTTTCTTCATTAATATCCGGATCCATAGTATATAATTTATATGCCTCTATAGATTGAATAGGTGAT
>JABHLN010000041.1 GCA_018693105.1 Desulfobacterales bacterium
CTTATCTTTCGCTTGTAGAGCCACTTTTACTTAGCCTCCTTTTATACAATTAAATATTCTGTTATTTTATCCTTTTCAGGCTTATATATAATATATTAAACATACCTATAGCTTTTTTATTTAAAACAAGCAATATCAATTATTAATGGCGTCGTAAAAAGTCTCCACCTACTGCGTTATAGCGATTGGTCAGACACTCGACATACTACATGTATGCCTTCGAACCCGACCAACCGCTATGCCTTGTATATGAAGATTTTTACTTAGCCATCGGTTATATTTTTTACGAGTTCATCAATTATTAATGGCTTCGTAAAAAGTTCAATATCTGCGTTGCACTGCATCTCTCGTCACTGCGGAGCACGATAAGTACGCCTCATTCCTCGAGGTTTGCGGCGCCTTGATCTTGAACTTTTTACTTTGCCATTTCGAGTTAATCAATTATTAAAGACACAACAATATTGATATTTATTTTTCTCCGTATCAAATTTTATTATGGCCAAAAGATTATCATTGCTGTTAACGACTTTAATATGTTTACCTATCTGACCTGATGAAACGTTTTCGCTATTTAATATATTTAACTTCTCAGTTATTGGCTGACCGTTTAAAATTTTATATTCAAAAACGTCATCGGCTATATAAGCCGGCATGTCACGAAGCGCTTTTGAAAGGCTTATTACCTTTTCAGATATCTCTTTCCGGCCCGATAGCTCTTTTAGTTCAGGCAAAGTTATTGCTTCTTTAATTGTAAACCCGCAACTTTCTGTTCTTTTCAATGATTTTAGATTTCCGCCGCACCCAAGAGCATTTCCAATATCAGAGCAAAGGGATCTAATATAAGTTCCTGCAGAGCAGGACACACTGAACCTTATATACGGCAAATTAATATCCAGAACTTTTATTTCGGAAATATATATATTTCTTGGAGGTTTCTGAACCGGCTGACCCTTTCTCGCAAGTTTGTATAGAGGCACACCGTTGTGTTTTAAAGCAGAAAAAACAGGTGGAAGCTGTTCTAAAGGTCCTTGAAATTGATTAAAAACATCATATATGTTTTTTTCTGAAATTTTATCACATAGTTTACAACTACCAGTATCGTTTCTATCGCACTTTGAAGTTATTGATCCTGTACAATCAAAAGAATCTGTTTCAATACCCAGGTGAAGGACACCCTCATATTTTTTATTTCCATGTAAAAAAAAACCTGAAATTCGGGTCGCTTTGTTTAAACAGCAAATAAGAACTCCTGTTGCAAACGGGTCAAGAGTACCTGTATGTCCTGCCTTTTTCACACCGAATATTTTTTTTATTTCGGCTACTGCTTTAGCGGAAGAAATATCCGCAGGTTTATCGACAATAACGATCCCACATAACTCCTCATTCATATTTACACAACCTGTTTATAACTGTTCGGCAAGATCCATTATTGTTTTTTTTACATTTTGAAGTGTTGATGTTATATCAAAACCTGCGGCAGAAGCATGTCCTCCACCTCCAAAAGATTCTGCAATTGTAGCAACATCAAATGTTCCGTCTGAGCGAAGACTGACATGGAAATTTTTTAAGTCATTATTATAATTTTCATTCGGTTTTCCTTCACGAATAAGAGCAGCAACCCTAACATCTTCAATATGCCTTGCATAGTTTATCAGGCGGCCGATATTGTCAGGTTTCATACCTGACTTAGTAAGCATATCCTGACTTAGTGCCATCATGGACAGCCTTCCGTTTTCAGAGACTTCAATTGAATCAAGCACCATTTGAATAAGTTTAATACGCCCAAGTGTATATGTTACATACACATTCTGGGCTACAAAGTGGGGGTCAACTCCAAGTTCAACCATTTCAGCACAGATTCCAAATGCTTCTCTTTTTGTATTTGCAAATTGAAAAGATCCGGTATCTGTCAGAATTCCTGTATATATAGCAGAGGCCACAGCAAAGTTAATCTGAATATCTAGAGCTTTTATAATATAATATACAATTTCAGATGTAGCTGAGGCAGAAGTATCTACAATTTGATAATCTCCAAAGTGTGTATTGGTTATATGGTGATCAATATTGATAATAGTTGGTATGTTTTTATATATTTCTTTTGATGACCTGCCAACCCGTTCCAGATCTGCACAATCCAGGATAATGGCCGTGTCGTAATTATTTATATCATTGATGTTTCTAACTACTCGATTAATTGATGGCAGAAAACGATATATTTCAGGAATGGCGCTTTCATTGAATAATATGGTTTGCTTTCCTAAAGAGGTAAGACAGAGCCCCAGAGCCAGCAAAGAACCTAATGCATCTCCATCCGGAGCGGTATGAGTGGCAAGAAGTATGTTCCTACTATTATTTTTAAGATGTTGTATTACCTGGTTCATGATCTTGTATTGATTTTAGAATTGAATCTATGCGTGATCCGTAATCAAAGGATTCATCATAATGAAACTTTATGTCCGGCATATATCGCAGACCCAATTCACGGGCTAATGTTCGCTTGATGTAACCAAGTGCACTTTTAAAGCCCTTTTCTGCTGCTGTGCAGCGTTTTTTTATATCTGATGTGATATCTGACATAGTATAGAATATATGAGCTATTTTTAAATCAGGTGACATTTTCACACCTGTAATTGTTACCATATTCAGACGAGGGTCTTTTATTTTATTATGCATCAGATCAGAAAGAGCCTTTTGTATATGTCCGCTAACCCTGTCTGCTCTTTTATATGGTTTCATTATTAATTATTCTCAAAAATATTTCAAATTCTTATATTCAAATATCTTTCCATTTATATTCAAAAAATATTTTTTCGTTCAAATAACACTAATATTATGTTTGTGCCAGGTCCAATTTATGCTTATTAATAATTCAATATTTAACAAGCACCAACTCTTTTTATTCAAGCGTTGGCTTAATCTCCCTCAGATTGTAACATTCAAGGTTGTCGCCTACCTTAATATCATTGAAATTTTCAATTCCTATACCACACTCAAAACCTGCACCTACATCTTTTACATCATCTTTGAAACGGCGCAAAGATTTTATAGCACCATCATATATAACAATTCCTTCTCTAATAAGCCGCACCCTCTCACCTCTTTCAAATTTCCCGTCGGTTATATAAGATCCTGATATTGAGCCTTTCTTGGGAATTACAAACACTTCTCTTACATCAGCCCTTCCTAGTACATCCTCTTCAAAAGTGGATTTCATCATGCCAACGATTGAGTCTTTAATATCCCTAATGGCGTTATATATTATATCATAATAGCGTATATCGACAACTTCTTCATTTGCAAAGTCAGTGACCTTTGCGCTTGGTCTGACATTAAACCCTAAAATAATTGCATTTGATACTGACGCCAAAGATACATCCGACTCGGTTATTGCTCCTGTTGCAGAATGAATAATATTAATCTTCACCTCATCGCCTGATAATTTTACAAGAGAATCTTTCAGGGCTTCTATCGACCCATGAACATCAGCTTTTATTATCAGGTTCAGATCTTTAATTTCACCCTCTTTTAGTTTGTCAAAAAGGCCTTCAAGGGTGACTTTACTGGACTGGGCAAGTTCTTTTGATCTCTGTTTTTGAGACCTGTGCTGACTGACCTGTTTGGCGTTTTTTTCATCATCAAGTGCTACAAGCTCATCACCTGCGGAGGGTACACCGGTAAGACCAACAACCTCCACCGGAACCGAAGGGCCGGCTTCGGTTATTATTTGTCCCTTATCATTATGCATGGCTCGAATTTTACCATAGTGAATACCACAAACTACAGGATCTCCTGTTTTGAGGGTTCCTTCCTGAACAAGTACTGTTGCCACAGAACCCCGGCCGGGATCAAGTCTAGCCTCAACCACATGCCCTGCTGCTTTTTTGTCAGGGTCTGCTTTGAGTTCCATAATTTCAGCCTGGAGCAGTATCATATCAAGAAGACTATTAATGCCTATTTTTTGTTTTGCGGATACATTTGAAAAAATTGTATCTCCACCCCAGTCTTCCGATACCAGGTTATGTTCGGAAAGTTCACGCATAACACGTTCGGGGTCTGCTTCGGCCTTGTCTATTTTATTAACCGCAACAATAACAGGAACTTCGCCTGCCTTAGAGTGATTAATGGCTTCAATGGTCTGGGGCATTACACCGTCGTCGGCTGCAACAACAAGAACAACAATATCTGTTACCTTTGCCCCGCGGGAACGCATGGCTGTAAATGCTTCGTGACCCGGTGTGTCCAGGAATGTAATCTGGCCCTTGTCAGTTTTAACATTATATGCGCCGATGTGTTGAGTGATACCCCCTGCTTCAGTATCGGTTACACTTGTTTTCCTTATAACATCCAGAAGGGACGTTTTTCCGTGATCCACATGCCCCATAATAGTTACAACCGGGGCGCGGTCACGCTGTTTGCCGCCTTCAATATCTTTTTGACCAAGAATAGTTTCTTCAACAAAAGAGGCTTTTTCAAGCTCATATTCAAATTCCGAGGCTACTAGTACGGCAGTTTCAAAATCGATTGTTTGATTTACCGTTGCCATAACCCCAAGCCCCATAAGCTTTTGTATCATTTCATTTGCTTTTATTCCCATCCTTTTGGCAAGTTCGGCAAGAATTATTGTGTCATCAATTTTAACTCTTCTTTTTATTGCCTTGGGGGTTGTTATCTGCGTTTTTTCACCGGCAACCATTTTATTTCTGTTTGATTTACGGCCTTTTCTACCACGCGTCTTAACACTATCATAAAGAGCCTTGCCTTCGACGACAGCTTTTTTTCGGAAAGAAGTTTTCTTTTTTAAAAACTTTTTATCCTTAACAACCTCTTCAGACTCGGCTTCTGGTTTTTTCTTTTTCTTTTTCTGCTTCTTTAGTTCTTTTTTAGAAAGTTTCTGATCTTTTTCCGGCGATTTTGTATCCGGAGCGACACCTTTTGTAACTATATCCGGTGCTACAGCTTCTTCTACTGGATCAGGCTCAACAACTTCAGGCACAGGATCAGGCAGACTTATAATTTTGGCTGCAGTTGATTTCTTTTTCTTTTTGGAAACAACCGTTTTTTTAGATTTGACCGGTCCTGTTTTTTTTGTTTTAACCGGTTCTGTTTTCTTTGTTTTAAGTGGAATAACCTTAGGTTCTTCAGGTGGTTTTTTTTGTTCCTCTTTTTCCTCAGAAGGCTCGGTTTTCTTTTTTTGAACAGCCTTTTTTTTAGGCTTTTTAACCTCTGCAGCGGTTTTGGAATCCTTACTCTTTTCTTTATCCGGTGGTTGTTCCTCAGTAGGGGCCTTTTCCAGATCCTCATCAGCTTTGGAAGAAACTTCGGGTTTTTCATCGACTTCTTCAGCCGGTGTTTCCGCTTTAACCTTTTTTCGTCTCCTGATAACAGTAGGCTTTACACGCTTTTCATCAACTTTCTTGGTCTTTTTTTTGCCTAAAAGCCCATCTTTTATCTTTTTTACGGTATCATCTTCCAGTGAACTCATATGGCTCTTAACTTCAATATTGAGCTCCTTGATTTTATCAAGGAGCACCTTATTTGTCATGTTAAGATCCCTGGCAAGTTCATAAACTCTGATTTTTGCCATCCATCCCCCTTAAAACATACTTATCAAAGAGTTTATCATAAAGATAAACTCCTGACCGCCTGAGTTACAAAGTTTTATTAATTACGGAGCCTCAATCAGACGAATCATCATTATCTTTGTCTGTTTGTACAATATCATCTACAGGTTCTTCTTGCTCCTGAATATTTTCATCTTTTATTTCATTTTGCGGTTTAGATAAACCGGTTTCCTCATCGTTATCAAAGGAACCGGTAATAGTTTTTTTCGCGTTTTCGATCAGCTGTTCGGCTTTTTTCTCTCCTATTCCGCGGATTTGAACCAGGTCTTCTACATCGGCAAGGCTAAGTTCTTCTACAGAGATAAAGCCTTTTTCATACAGAACATCTGCTATACCAATACTGACTCCCGGTATTTCCATAAGAGAATCATATCCTTCTTTAAGAGCCTTACTGTAAGAGGCTTCACTTTTAACATCAAGGTGCCAGCCGGTTAATTTAGAAGCAAGTCGGACATTCTGCCCTTTTTTTCCAATAGCAATCGAAAGATATTCATCCGGTACTATAACTTCCATGGTTTGATTTTCTTCATCGATAATAACTCTGGAAATTTCAGCAGGAGCAAGTGAGTTACAAACATACTTTGCCACATCAAGGTGCCAGGGAATTATATCAATTTTTTCACCCTTGAGTTCCTGGACTACATTTTGAACACGGCTTCCCTTCATGCCTACGCATGCACCTACCGGATCAATGTCTGTGTCATTTGACACCACAGCAATTTTTGCCCGACTTCCGGCTTCACGTGCGGCCCCCATTATTTTCACAATGCCCTCACTGATTTCAGGCACTTCTGTTTTAAACAGGTTTACAACAAAATCGGGGTGGGTTCTTGAAAGAATTATTTGAGGCCCCCGAGAATCTTCACGGACTTTCACTATTAATGCCCTGATTCGGTCACCCCTTCTGTACGTCTCTCTTGGAGCCTGGTCTCTGGAAGGAAGAACCGCTTCAGTATGACCGAGGTTTACAATAATATCACCCCTGTCAATTCTCTGTACAATTCCGTTTATTATTTCTCCTTCTCTTTCAATAAAATTTGTATAGATTGCACTTCTTTCAGCCTCTTTCATTTTCTGGATAATAACCTGCTTGGCTGACTGGGCTGCAATTCGACCAAATGAGCTTGTATCGAGTTTAGTACCAAGGCTGTCACCTATTTCACATTCGGGATCAAGCTCACGCCCCTCTTCAAGTGTTACTTGAAGTTCCGGATCAGTTATATCCTCAGCGACCTCTTTAAACAGAAACGCTTCTATTTCACCGGTTTCCTGATTGTAACCTGTTTCAATATCGGCCTTGCTGCCAAGTTTTTTTCGAGCAGCTGACTGTATGGCCTCTTCAAGAGCACTATATAGAACCTCCGCGTTTATGCCTTTGTCCCGGCTGACCTGTTCAATGACTCTTTTAATATCTGTTATAAGCATCCGTCATCTCCATAATTGTTTACAAGCTGTGCCCCTGTAATTTGCTTGTAAGGAATGGCAATTGTTTTTTCATCAATGATAATATTTACTGTCGCTCCTGTTATTCCAAGTAGTAAACCCATAAAATCTTTTCTGCCATCGATTAGCTTGGTTGTCTTTATTTTTATATTTTTTCCTTTGAACCTGATAAAGTCATCTTCTTTTGAAAGCGGTCGTTCAGGACCGGGTGATGAAACTTCAAGCTTGTATGGATCAGCATTATCAAAGTAAACATCAAGCAGGTTGTTTAATTGTCGACTAATATTTACACAGTCGTCAAGAGTAACCCCACCGGGTTTGTCGATATAAAGCCGAAGTGTTTTTCCGCCAGCCTCACGCCGATACTCAATATTAACAAGTTCCATGCCTTCTGCTACACAAAGCGGGTCAGCAACACAGCTTACTTCGGAAAGCACCTTTTTTACCGTTTTTTCAGGTATAGGCTTTTTTTTCCCGGGGCCTAAACTTTTTCTTTTTTTATTATCTTTCACATTCCTTTATCCTGATTCAAAAAACAAAAACGGGCAATTGCCCGTTTCACCTTACGCTGGTCGACTTTATTTTGTACATTAAAACCATAAGTATATTCGATACTTAAATAATGTACAACCGTTATCAGCCAATAAATGACAGATAAACTGGAGCGGGCAACGAGATTTGAACTCGCGACACCAAGCTTGGGAAGCTTGTACTCTACCAGCTGAGCTATGCCCGCATGATAAGATTATGCTTATTATAATAAAATATTGTTTTTGTCAATTACAAATTTGTAATAATTTTTTTATTAAAATAATAATAATTTTATTATAGTTCGGTAAAAGGGGATACGTGACTGTTTTAAAAAGCATAATTTATGCTAACAGATTTCGAATAACAAGAAGCTCGGACCGGATTTCGTCGATGGTATTGATTTGAAGTTCTGCCTGTTTCTTCTTATTTTTATTGCTCAGGTTTTGCTTTGCGCCTTGAATTGTAAATTTTTTCTCATAGAGAAGGTTTTTGATTTTTAAAATCAATTCAACATCACACCTTCTATATAGTCTTTGACCTGATCCGGTTCTTTTGGGGTTAATGGTTTTGAATTCTGATTCCCAGAATCTAAGAACATAAGACTCAACGCCTGTGATAGAAACAACTTCCCCAATTTTAAAATAACTTTTATCCGGTATATCCTTCGATTCATTTATGTTTTTCATTATAAAACTTCCATTCCTGTTTCAAATATTAATTTTTATCAAATTTCTACAGGACTTATATTATAGCTTTGAAACTCAGCGTATTCGTAATAATAGGAATAGTTTATAATTAAATCTCTTAGACCGGTTTTTTTATAAAAAGCTTCTATAAAAACTCTATTGATCTCCAGGAAGTGTGGCATCAAGTTTTTTAACAAGGTTATACGTTATGTTTTTATGCAGTTTGCTTACATAGTCGTCTTCAAGTGTTTCCACACTAGATCTGTATGTAATCCTGAAAGATATGCTTTTATTTCCTTTTGATATTGGCTCACCTTCATATATATCAAAGATACGAATACTTTCAACTAGATCTTCTTTAAGAAGGTCAATATGATTTTTAATACTTGTAGCTTCGATATTATTATCAATTATAATTGTACTATCCCTGAAAACTGCCGGATATTTTGGAACCGGTTTCGAGGAAATAGTATCGGGTATGAGCCCAAGAAGACTGTCCAGGTTTAGTTCAAAGACAAAAGCCTTCTGTTTTAATCCGAATGTGGAAAGAACCTGCTGGTCTACCTCTCCAACTATGCCTATCAATTCATTTTCGATATAAACATCTGCAGAATATCCGGTTTTTGTGAAGGTGAGGGATTTTTCCGGAGTTTTTGTAAAAGTAATATTTTCTATCTTAAGAGTATTGAACATTCCTTCAAGAACACCTTTAATATCATAGAAGTCACATTGTTTTTCAGTGGAATGCCATGATGCATCGTGGCATGAGCCTGTCCATAGACCGGATACCATTTCAATCTCTTCCGGAAGGCTATCTTCATCATTGTTTAGAAAGATTTTTCCAATTTCAAATATTTTCAGGTTTCTTGTTTGCTGAGAGATGTTGAGATTCATTGTACCCAAAACACCAGGAACAAGAGACGTTCTCATAACAGTCTGGTCTTCAGTCAACGGGTTTAATATTTCGACCATATTTCTTTTGGGATCATCAGGATGAAAATTAAGGTGATCACAAGAAAGCTTGTGGATGAAACTATAGTTTATAACTTCTGTAAATCCAAAGCCCAGCATAATACTTTTAATTCTGTTTCTTTCTACAGGAGTTTTTGACGGTTTTTTCGATTCACCGGAGGCCTGAGGAAATGTAACAGGAATATTGTTATAACCGGAAAGGCGCGCTACTTCCTCCATTAAGTCCTCCGGTCTTAAAATATCAACTCTGAAAGAGGGTGGATATACGTCAATAGAATATTCGTCTTTTGGCTCAACTTTAAATTCAATTGACTGAAGAAGTCCTTTTATAATTTTCAGGTCAAAGTTTGTGCCAAGTAGACGGTTCGTGTCTTTAACATTCAAGGGTATTAAACATTTTTTTACAGGCCCCTTCCTATGATCAATAATTCCGTCTATTAACAGGCCGCCTCCGAGTTCTGCAATTAACTGGGATGCTCTATTAATTGCCCTTATTGTTCCATCCGGATCAACACCCCTTTCAAAGCGGTGTGTTGCATCTGTATTCAGACCAAGGGCCTTGGATGTCTTGCGAATACTAATAGGGTTGAAATAAGCACTTTCCAGAAGAACCCTTGTTGTTGATTCATCAATCTCGGAATTAAGTCCGCCCATAACTCCGCCTATTGCAACAGGTTTTTCACCATCGCAGATCATCAGCATTTCATTTGTAAGACTTCTTTCCTTCTGATCAAGAGTTGTAAATTTTTCACCATTCTTTGCACAACGGACAACTATACGGTTTTCAGCAAGGCGGTCATAATCAAAAGCATGAAGGGGCTGACCTGTCTCCATCATAACAAAATTGGTTATATCAACTATATTATTGATTGGTCTCATACCAATTGACATTAGGCGATCTTGAAGCCAGAAGGGTGATGGACCAACCTTGATATCGAAAATCAATCTTGCCGCATACCTTGGGCAAAGTTCAGGATTTTCAACCTTAACTGATGTAAATTTTTGTATATTATCTTGTGAATCAGGGAGTGTTATTTCAGGATATTTGACTTTAGACAGGTTGAATGCAGCGGCTTCTCTTGCTACGCCAATTATACTAAGACAGTCAGATCTATTGGGTGTCAGATCTATTTCAATAATAGTATCTGAAATATTAATTGCCTCGGATAATTTCATGCCGGCTGAAAGAACTCCCTCAAGTATCTTGATTCCTGAACTATCAGAGCCGATTCCCATTTCAACGTCACTACATATCATACCTTCGGAATGCTGGCCGCGGATAATATTTTTTCCAATAACCACACCGTTTGGTAGAGATGCACCCGGAAGCGCCACAGGAACAAAAATATCTTCTTTTACGTTTTGAGCACCGCATACAACTGAAACAGTCCTGTTGCCGACATCTACTTCACAAAGTTGAAGCCTGTCGGCATTTGGATGAGGTGAAATCCCGGTAATATGGCCGACAACAATATTATCTAAATATTCATATCTTTCCGTTACCGCGTCAACTTCAAGCCCTGCCATTGTGAAAGCATCAGCGAGTGCTTTTGTTTCCATTTCTACAGCGGCATATTCTTTCAACCAGCTTAAGCTTACTTTCATATTAAAATTGCCTTAAAAACCTGATATCATTCTCAAAAAATTTTCGAGTGTCATCAATTTCATATTTAAGCATGGCAATTCGTTCTACACCCATTCCAAAAGCAAAACCGGTATAAACTGAAGTGTCATAACCAATATTTTCAAAAACAGCAGGATGAACCATGCCGGCTCCAAGAATTTCCAACCAACCGGTTTGTGAACAAACCCTGCAACCGCTTCCCTTACACATTACACATCTGATATCCACTTCAGCACTTGGTTCAGTGAACGGGAAAAAACTCGGGCGGAATCTGAGGCTTGTTTCAGAATCAAACATCTGATGAATAAACATGGTCAGAATTCCTTTAAGATCACCAAATGAAACATCTTTATCAACAAAAAGTCCCTCAACCTGGTTAAACATTGGAGTATGTGTGACATCTGAATCACATCTGTATACTTTTCCCGGGGCGATAATTCTAACAGGTGGATCCTGCTTTTCCATTGTTCTGGGCTGTGTGGGAGAAGTATGTGTCCTGAGGACTATATTTTCAGATATATAAAATGTATCCTGCATATCTCTGGCAGGATGATTTTTAGGTATATTGAGTGCTTCAAAATTATAAAAGTCGGTTTCAACTTCCGGTCCTTCAACAACTGAAAATCCAAGCCGGGTAAAAATATCGCATATCTGCCGGGTAATTTCAGAAATGGGGTGCATGGAGCCTTGTACTGAAGGCCTGCCGGGAAGGGAAACATCAATCTTTAAGCCGGAATCAATGGATTTTGATTCCAATCGCTTTATTGCGTTTTTGAATTGTTCATCAAGAAAAATTTTTACATGATTTGCTTCTTTGCCGGCAGCAGGCCTTTCGTCTTTAGGAAGGTTTGAGAGGTTTCTTAAAAACTGGGTAATAATTCCTTTTCGGCCTAAATACCGGATTGAGAGTTCCTTAATGCTATTAACGTCTGCAACACTCTCTAGTTCTTTCAGGGCCTCATTTTTTATTTCATTAATATTTTTTCCCACTTTATAGCCCTACCTGTAATACTATCAAATATATATTTTTTGATGTTATTTCATGTGCATATATAATAACCGGCTTCAAAGCCTAATCTGGTACATGATGATCCTATACAGGAAACATTCCAGGTATTTAAACAAAAAGGCACAGACTTTTCAGCATGAGGTCATTAATTATTCACACCCCATCATTCTGAATAAAGCAATAGTATCTAAAAACACCGGGATTTTGAAATCAGTTTTTTAAAATAACTAACGTGGCTTTTTTTTATAGCTGTTGAGAAGCCAGGCCTGCAATACGGCTGAATGCTGACGGATCTGATATTGCCAGCTCTGCAAGAACCTTACGGTCAATGTCAATGTTCGCAAGCTTTAAGCCATGTATGAGTTTGCTGTAGCTTAAGTCATTCATTCGTGCTGCGGCATTTATTCTGGTTATCCAGAGTTTTCTAAAGTCGCGCTTACGGGCCTTGCGGTCGCGGTACGCATACGTTAAAGCCTTGTCAACAGAGTCTGAGGCAGTGCGGAAAAGTTTGCTGCGGCCCCCTCGGAAACCTTTTGCTAGTTTCAGGACCTTATTTCTACGCCTTCTAGCTTTGTAACCTCTTTTGATTCTCATGGTAAATCTCCTCAAAAAAATATATTATACCGCAACATGTATTTTGTCGGGTCATTTGTTAAATAAAACCGAAAACCGATTCGTTTTCGGAAAAACAAAGGCTGATTTTATATAAGAGCCTTTTTATAATGTCCATGTTTTTTTAAAAAACATGGATACGAGAACCCTGTTTTTTAAAAAAATTATGGGGAAATATATATAATCCGCTACCCGTTTGGCAGAAGAAGTTTAACTTCTCTAACGTTGGATTTATCAACAATATTTGCTCTTCTTAAAGACCTTTTACGCTTAGTTGTTTTTTTAGTTAATATATGACTTGCATGTGATTTTCTGTAAACAAATTTTCCTGATCCTGTCTTTTTAAATCGCTTTGCTGCAGCTCTGTTTGTTTTAATTTTTGGCATAATATTAACGCTCCTTAATGAATATATACGGCAAATCAATCATTACGAAATTATATATTCATTAAAATAATAAACTTCAAATATGATTGTGCAGTAAAATACAAGGCGTGATAAACATTTTAGTGTTTATTACGCCAGATTTTTTCCGGTAATCGGAGATAAAAAATTCAGTGAAAGAGGAAATTATCTTTATTAAATAACAAATATTAAATAATAAAAGGCAGACTATTTAGGTGCTAGAATCATAATCATTGTTCGGCCTTCAAACTTAGGTGTCTGTTCTATAATTGATAATTCTTCTGTTTCCTGAACTATATATTCCAGCAACTCCCTTCCTCGCTGAGATAGAGTTATTTCACGGCCCCTGAAAACAACAGTAACTTTTACCTTATCTTTTTTCAGAAGAAATTTTTTAATATGACCGATTTTGGTATTCAGGTCATTAGCCTCGGTTTTAGGGCGAATTTTTATTTCTTTGACCTGAAATGTACTCTGCTTTTTCTTGGCTTCCTGCTGCTTTTTTGTCGTTTCATATTTATACCGACCATAGTCCATTATCTTGCACACAGGCGGTTTAGCAGTTGGTGATACTTCAACCAGATCAAGTCCAAAATCTCCGGCAATAGCCAGGGCTTTGTGAATAGCGAGAACACCAAGCTGATTTGCATCAGGATCAATGACCCGCACCTCTTTTGCTCTAATATTCCTGTTTACGTTTATTCGCTGCTGTTTTGCTATTTCTTCCTCCTTTTTCAAATAGTATTATATAAAATGAGGTAATAGCGACCTCAAGCTTTTCTATAAGCTCACCAATTTACATAATAATATTTGTAAATGCAATAAAAAAATACGATTCATTCTGTATCAAAGATACTGACCGGTAGGTTTAAATGAGGGTTTGTGAAACGAAAACACAATATATAGACTTAGTTTGTTGATAAGTAAACAATATATCGTATATAGCAAAGCTATTGTTCAAGGGTATAACTTGCAAGAAGACTGCCTTTCCAGTACAGAGTTTTGGGGTTTGAAAAATATTCTTTGAAAAGCCCGAGGCTTTTTTCTCTTAAAATATTTGAAATGACAGGAACGTTAAATCTATTATATAAAGGTGTGAGTTTTGTTAGATCACATCCGGTTCCTCCTCCCATAACATCTTCATATGCATATACGATTTGTCCTATACCACTTAATAAAATTGCACCATAACACATAAGGCACGGTTCAAGCGTGGAGTATAATGTTGCGTTTTCTCTATTAATATTGTCGAATTCTGAAAATTTTTTTAAAGCGACAATTTCGGCATGATCAACTTCATTTATAGTTTTACCGGTTGTATGTTTTCTTGAACTGGAAGCAAGTACTTTTCCTTCATATTCTATCGCGCAACCAACGGGGAATTCTCCTTCAGAAAGAGAAGATTTTGCATGGTCCAGGGCGATTTTCATAAAGTGTTTGTGATTCATAGTATATTATAATTTGATTATATTGTTATCACAGGGGCAACAACCGTCTACTTCAAATGAATATATTATTCTTGATTCCATCTCAGCCTGTTTTTCAGAAATCTGGTCAAATGTATTTTCAACCTCAATTTGTATAAGCTTCTCCTTATCAGGGATCGACTCCAGACCAGCACCGGTTATTTTTCCTGATGATCCGTTCATAATATCTGCTTTTATTCCGTTTGTGACAACAACAACAGGTATTTGATAAGATGTAAAAACCCTTGAAACTGCAAGGGCGGCTCTGTATCTTGTAACAAGCGATCCCGGGCCGTACCTTATTATCATGCAGACTTTCTTATGAGCTTTTATGACAAAATCGATCTTGATAACCGCTTTTTTATTATCGGCTTTTACAAGAAGGTCCGGCCCGGGGTTAATATCTTCTTTATCATAGCCCAAATCTGTTATGAGCATACGGGCTATTTTTTGCCGGAAACGTTCGTCATGAGTATCGTTAATGGTTTCACCCGTTAAAAAATCTACTAAAGTACCAAGTATTAAATGGTGTCCATTCATTTTGATAGAATAAAAAATGTATTAATAGATGTAAAGTTAAAAATCGTTCTTTACAATTTTTATGGCTGCAGATATTAAATTATTAAAGTTAATTTTTTTTGCAACATATAAAATGATAAAAAAAATGAATAAGAATATTCGGGAAAAGTTTGAGAGTCGCGAAAAAAAGTTCATGTCCCCTTTTGGGTGTCTTAGTTCTGAATCTATGGGCCGTGAAAAAGAGGAGTCCCCTTGTCCTATCCGTACGGCTTTTCAAAGGGACAGGGATCGAATAGTGTATTCATATGCTTTCAGGCAGTTAAAACATAAAACACAGGTGTTTCTCTCCCCTTTTGGAGATCAGTACAGGACCAGGCTGACCCATACACTTGAGGTTGCCCAGATAGCCAGAACAATAGCGCGCGCCATGCGACTTAACGAGGACCTTGCCGAAGCTATCGCACTTGGCCATGATCTTGGACATACGCCGTTTGGTCATAGCGGTGAAGCTGTTCTTAAGGAAGTATATTCATCTGATTTTTCACATCACAAACAAGGTCTTCGTGTTGTTGAGTTTCTTGAAAAAAATGGAGAAGGGCTTAACCTGACACATGAAGTACGTGACGGTATTGTAAAACATTCAAAGGGGTTTGGAGAAATAATGCCTGATGATCCCGAGGAAATACCGTTCACAATGGAAGGTAAAATCGTTAGAATAGCTGATATTATTGCGTATCTTAACCATGATATTGATGATGCAATCCGCTGCAACGTTATTACAATGGATCAAATCCCTGAAGTATGTCAAAAAACTCTTGGTATGACACATTCTGATCGTGCTACAACAATGGTAAGAGACCTGGTATATTCAAGTATTTCAAATGATAATGAAATAAACTTGAAGATGAGTAGCGAGGTGTTTTCTGCTATGACAACTTTAAGAGAGTTTTTGTATGAAAATGTTTATCGATCAAAACAGGTCCATAAAGAATTCGAAAAATCTAAAAAAATTCTTTCGGAATTATATTATCACCTTCTTGGTAATAGCGAGAGCATGCAAAAAGAATTGTCAATTCTTGAACTATCCGGATGTTATCATAACCACACCAAACAACCTGTCAGCAGGGTTGTTTGTGATGTCATAGCCAGCATGACAGACAGGTACGCTTTGAACCTCTATTCTGAAGTCTTTTTTCCCTCATCCCCGGTATAATGGAAGACCTTATGTTTCATTCGTTAAAAGAGTTAGAACTACAACAATCCGATTATTCAACATATATTACCAGTCTTAAAGAAATATATGCAGATATGGACAGGAAATACATTGAAGCTGTAGCATATTATATAATGGATTGTACAGGATGTCTTGATAGCTGTTGTCTTACACGATTTTATCATCATACTATAATAGAATATCTTTATTTACTGGAAGGATTCAACTCCCTTGCAATTGATAAAAGAACTGAAATCAGACAAAGAGCTGTTGAAGTGTGTGAAAAAACCGTTGATTCTGAAGGAAAGGGAACTCCAATCCGAATTATGTGTCCTTTAAATATTGATGGTCTTTGCACCATATATGAATACCGGCCCATGATATGCAGAATGCACGGAATACCTCACGAATTAAGAAAACCGGGGTGCTCTCCTGTCAAAAGCCCCGGGTGTAATACATTTTTAAAAATATTTGAAGAAAAAGATTATTATCCTTTTGACAGAACATCTTTTTATTTGAATATGGCTCAACTGGAAAAGAGGTTAAGACAATCAATAGGAATAGTAGAAAAGTTTAAAATGACAGTCGCTGAGATGTTACTATGAAATATGTAGAAATAAAAGATTTAGACAAACTTCCCGGGAAAAGGATTTTAACTAATGATAACTTTTCATTTCGCTGCCATTCCGGGCTAGGCTGCTTTAATAAGTGCTGCAGAAACCTGAACCTGTTTTTATATCCGTATGATGTTCTAAGACTGAAGAACCAACTTGGAATAACCTCTGATGAGTTCCTTGATAATTATATTGATATAGTATTACGCCCATCCAGCTATTTTCCTGAAGTATTATTGACAATGGCAGATAATGATGAAAAAACCTGCCCATTTTTAACCGAATCCGGTTGTTCTGTATATATGGACAGACCTGACGCATGTCGTGCTTTTCCCATAGAGCAGGGTATGTTGTATGATAATAATGGAAAAAACAAACAAACAATTAATTTTTTCAGACCACCTGAATTTTGTTTAGGGCAGTACGAAGAGCAGGTTTTAACAATTAAATCATGGGTGCGGGATCAGGATGCGGCAACGCATAATAAAATGACAGCATTATGGGCTGAGTTAAGAAGCATGTTTCAAGAAAACCCCTGGGGGTTTGAAGGTCCGGATGGTCAAAAGGGAAAGATGGCTTTTATGGCATCATACAATATTGACATGTTTAGAGCTTTTGTGTTTAACAGCAGTTTTTTAAAAAGATACAAGATTAAAACTGATGTGAAGAAAAAGATTAAAAAAGATGATGTTGCTTTAATGAAACTTGGTTTTTCATGGATTAAGCTTTATGTCTGGGGTATAAAATCCAAAAACATAAAACCGATGGCGTCGTAGAAAGTCTCCATCTACAAGGCATGAAGTTTTCTACTTAGCCATCGATATGCTTTTTACTTTGCCATCTCGAGTTGACTTTTTACGAGTTATTCAAGATTGAGGTATTAACTTAACGTTAGAGTATTGGGGGAGGTCATAATCTGTTGTTTCTATCTGTTAAATTGTACAAATTGTTTTAAAGAACACCATCCGGCATTGGGCTCACTCTATCTCCGCCGATTACATAACCTCCATCAAGACGTAAAACAGAACCGGTCATAAAGTGGGCATCTTTTATTAAATATTGAACGGCACTGATAATATCTTCAATATATCCTGTTCGACCGATAAGAGTATGATCAAGAATTGACTGCTTCCAATCATCTGTAAGAAGTCCCCAGCCCCTTGTTTTGTCTCCGTGACGGGTTTTAAAGAAGCCGATCATTATTTCATTAACACGGATTTCAGGTGCCCCTATTCGTGCCCAGGTCTCGGTGAGAAGAGAGATGCCGCGATTTGCAGAAGCGTAACCATCATTAAAAACATAACTCGCAGGCCCTGAGCGGCCAACTATTCCCGCGATTGAAGAAAAGTTGATAACAACTCCGTTCCCGGATGATTTCAGGTGAGGAAGGGCCGAATCAAATACCCATCGTTTTGCACGAAGGGTTGTCTCCATTTCAAGGTCCCACTGCTCTTCTGTATAAGGACCATGGACAACAGGCCACCCACCACGTTCAATATTGTTTATCAGGATATCAAGACGCCCGAAGTTATCAATAACCTTTTCAATAAGAGCAGGTATTTTTTTAGTATCAAGCAGGTTTATATTTACTATAAGATGCCGGGATCCGGTTTGGGAGAAGTCCTTTTGTAGCTGCTCAAGGTCTTCCTCCCAGTCATAATATGTCATCGCAACACTAACCCCTTGTCTTGCGAGATGGAGACCGATCTCCTTTCCAATACCTTTTATAGCTCCAAGAACAAGTGCTACCTTATTTTTTAGTTCCATGTCAGAAATATTATTTTTATAATTGTTGAAAATCAAATATTCTTTATAAGAATATTGGGATATATTTTATATTTTGGAGTGTATTAATAATCTGAAAAAAGTTCCTGCTTAACCCATTTAAATCCCAGCTCAAGGAGTTTTTCTTCGTTTTTTTTTACTGAATCCATGGTTTTCGGGTCAATATCATAATCCTTAAGAAGTCCTTTTTCGAACACATGCGTTCTGAAAACATCAAGGTCGTATAATGCCATGTGAAAAATATGTCTTGATTTAAGATCAAGCATACCGGGTATCAACTGGTTTTTCAAGCTGATGATTTCTAAAAGTAAATCGTTCATTTTATTATAGACTTCAACACCCTGGTTCTTTATCCAATCTTTTACGGTTTGAGTATATTCACTATTTAATCCATGACAATGGCCTTCTTTTATTATGGTGAAATATTCAGTTACCTTGCCGGTCTCTCTGGACCTTGATACAAGCCTCGCAAGTGGGTATGTCCTGCAGGATGATGGGCGGTCTTCATATACACTACAACCATCAGGGGTTACAAAAGGGCATATTAAAGCAGAAGAATAATCAAATTTTAAAGATATAACAGGTAGTCCTGTTTCAGGGCCGATATGTTGTGTTGTGAACTTTTCCAGAAACTTTGTTGAAGACAAACCAATATTTTTCTTCAGGCGAAGTATGTCATAGGGAGTAAGAAACTGGTTAAGATTTCTGCAACACTCATTGAAACATTTAAGTTCGCTAGAGCAGGAGAACCTGAAAGAGTCGCTTATTAATAAAGGTGTTGTTTGATTATCCATAATATTATTGAAAAATATACAGCAGATCCTTATCCGGGTCAAAGGAAATTGGAAAAACATATAAAGTATAAAGGAAAAGAATATTATTAATTATATCATTAGCTATTTACAATTTTATTTTACCGGTAAGGCATTGAAAAATAAATGTAATACCCATATGTCATTTCCTTTAGATGGTTTGTAATTTATTTCCTGTGGGTCAATAATAATACTATATATTGTGTTGGCCATTTATTTTAAGACGAGATATTGGAATAAGCCCTATCTTATTGTAAATAGCCACTTATTTTGTGAAATTCTTTAACTAAAAGTTCTTGACAATGAAAATTTTCGGAGGTAAACTCCCTCTTTGTTAATTGTATGATATTGGCCGAATCTGAAGATGTTTATCTTATTGAATTAATGAATAATAATTAATCGTTTTTAGAATAACACCGGCTATTATTTCAGGATATATATACTCTGTATTCAGGAGTATATTTTGAAGGTTCTATAAAGCTCAACTAAAGATATTTAAAAAAATATTATGAAAGGGGGGCATTAAGGATTTAGAAGTTTATTGTTAAAGTTGATTTGGAATGTAAATTTGAATAATTTCAACACACCAATTAGGAGGTATATTAGATGCCAAGTTTTGTAATTTCGGAAAAATGTGACGGCTGCAAGGGCGGTGACAAAACAGCTTGTATGTACATTTGTCCCAATGACCTTATGGTTCTTGAACCCAATGCGATGAAGGCTTACAATCAAGAGCCTGACCAGTGCTGGGAATGTTTTTCATGTGTAAAAATTTGTCCTACACAGGCAATTGAAGTAAGAGGATATTCTGACTTTGTACCCCTGGGAAGTAGTATTATGCCTATGATGGGTACAGAAGATGTTATGTGGACATGCAAGTTCAGAAACGGCCTTATTAAACGTTTTAAGTTCCCCATAAGAACAACTCCTGAAGGTACTGCCAACGCATATGCTGATCTTAAAGGTAAAGACCTTGACAGTGGTTTGCTTTCAACAGAGGAAGCAGACGGCCATGTACTTGCGACACCTACTACTGTTTAGGCTGAATTTAGTATTGAAATATAATTAATGACAAATAATGAAATTTATATAGATTTGAAGGAGGATGTAATATGGCATTACCAAATAAACCTTTGGGAGAACTCAAAGCCGTAAGAGATCCGGAAGTAGAAGAACGCGAAGTTGATATTCTGATAGTTGGCGGTGGTATGGCTGCTTGCGGAACAGCGTTTGAAGTAAAAAAATGGGCTTCCGATGATACGAAAATTCTGCTTTGTGACAAAGCAGCAATGGAAAGAAGTGGCGCTGTTGCTCAGGGTCTTTCCGCTATTAATACATATGTTGGTGATAATTCACCTGAAGATTATGTACGTATGGTACGTAACGACCTTATGGGTATTGTTCGTGAAGATCTTATTTTCGATCTCGGAAATCACGTCGATGACTCTGTTCACCTTTTTGAAGAATGGGGACTTCCGGTATGGAAAAAAACCGATGATGGAAAAAACCTCGACGGTAAAAAAGGCCAGAAGCTCGGTACTCTTAAAGATGGTGCAGCACCTGTTCGTACAGGTAAATGGCAGATAATGATCAACGGTGAATCATACAAGAGAATTGTTGCTGAGGCCGGAAAGCTTGCACTTGGTGATGAAAACATCATCGAACGCTGCTTTATTGTTGAGATTCTCACCGATGCAAACAATCCTAACCAGATTGCAGGAGCTGTTGGTTTCTCTGTTCGTGAAAATAAAGTTTTTATTATTAAATGTAAAACCATGATGGTTGCCTGTGGTGGAGCCGTTAACATTTACCAGCCACGTTCAGTTGGTGAAGGTAAAGGTCGTGCATGGTATCCTGTATGGAATGCAGGTTCCACATACACAATGGCTCTTAGAGCCGGTGCCGAACTTTCCATGATGGAAAACCGTTTCACCCCAGCACGTTTTAAAGACGGATACGGTCCTGTTGGTGCATGGTTCCTCCTGTTTAAAGCCAAAGCCTTAAATGGCCTTGGAGAAAATTTTGCTGCAAGTGATGCTGCTAAGGCAGAACTTGAAAAATATGCTCCATATGGAACAGCTGCAATAACGCCAACCTGTCTTCGTAACCATTTGATGCTGTTTGAGTTGAAAGAAGGTCGTGGACCGATCATGATGGATACTGTTACAGCTCTTGCCGATCTTGGTAAAACAATGGACAAAAAAGAGCTCAAGCATCTTGAATCAGAAGCCTGGGAAGACTTTCTTGACATGACCTGCGGACAGGCAAACCTTTGGTGTGCACAGGATTGTGAACCTGAAAAGAAAAATTCAGAAGTTATGCCTACAGAACCTTATCTTCTCGGTTCTCACTCAGGCTGCTGTGGTATCTGGACTTCAGGTCCTGATTTCGACTGGGTCCCTGACTCATACAAGGTTAAACATAATGACAAAGTTTACAACCGCATGACAACAATTGGCGGTCTGTTTACAGCCGGTGACGGTGTTGCATGTTCAGGTCACAAGTTTTCATCCGGATCTCATGCTGAAGGTCGTATAACAGCAAAAGAAATGGTAAAATTTATACGAGATAATGCTGACTTCACACCGACACTTAAAGAGACTAAAGAAGAGTTGGTTGACATGGTTTACAAGCCGGTAAGAACTTATCTTGATAACTGTGAATATACAACAGCAGATGATATCAATCCGGAATACATCAAACCGAACGGAATGATGTACCGCATGATGAAAGCAACTCATGAGTATGGTGCAGGTACTTCTACCTTCTACCAGACCAGCAGTAAGATGCTTGAAACTGTTATTGACCTTCTTGAAACCATGAGAGCAGATTGTGAAAAGCTGGCTGCAGGTGATCTGCATGAGCTTATGAGAGCCTGGGAGATTTACCACAGACTCTATACAGTTGAGGCTCATCTACGCCACATCCAGTACCGTAAAGAAACACGTTATCCTGGTTTTTATTATCAGGCTGATCATCCTGGACAGGATGATGCAAACTGGTTCTGTTTTGTCAACTCAACATATGACAAGGCGAAGAATGAATGGAGCCTTAAAAAGGTTGATTACCATAAGATTATTCCTGATGCGTAATAGATCGACTATGTGATTTATGTCGAAACCTGCCTCCAGGAGTCTTTAAGACTCCTGGAGGTTTTTATTAACAGGGGTATGAAAACCTTATATTAAAGGTATCGCATAGAATATCAGCCTGGCTTGCATTGTGTCCAGATGCTTAAGGATTTTACATCATAGAAAAATCTTTAAGCATATGGACACATTAAGCAATTTGTAAATTAATCAATGCACGGAGGGATAGCATGACAAAAGATAACACATCTCCTGCCAATGGAAGCATTCTAGTCGTCGGGGGGGGGATAAGCGGTTTAACGACAACCCTTGAAGCTGCTGAAGCAGGGTACGAAGTATTCCTGGTAGAAAACAAACCTTACTTGGGAGGCAGAGTATCACAGCTTAACCAGTATTTTCCCAAGCTATGTCCCCCAACCTGTGGACTTGAAATCAACTTCAAAAGAATAAAAGATAACAGGAAAATAAAAGTTTTTACCATGGCCGAAGTTGAAAAGGTTGAAGGATCTCCAGGAAATTACAATGCAACTATCAAGTTGAACCCAAGGCTTATTAACGAAAACTGCACAGCATGTGGTGAGTGTGTGGATGTTTGTCCTGTTGAAAGAAAAAACGATTTTAATTTCGATATGGATAATACAAAAGCCGTATACAAAGCATCTGAAATGGCATTTCCAATGCGTTATACAATAGACTCTTCGGTTTGCAAGGGTTCCGAATGCGGAAAATGCGCAGATGTATGCAAGTATAATGCTGTTGAACTTAATATGGAGTCAAAAACTCTCAATATTCAGGTCGGAGCTGTTGTATGGTCCACCGGGTGGAAGCCTTATGATGCAGAGCAGATTGACAATTTAGGTTTTGGAAAGCATAAAAACATTATTACAAACATGATGATGGAAAGATTGTCTGCGCCAAACGGGCCCACAAAGGGTGAAATTATCCGTCCATCCGACAAGAAAGCACCTGAAAGTGTTGTTTTTGTCCAGTGCGCCGGCTCAAGGGATGAAAATCATCTTACCTATTGTTCTTATATCTGCTGTATGGCTTCATTGAAACAGGCTACCTATGTCAGAGCCCAGTATCCTGAAGCAAAAATCTATATTTTCTATATTGATTTAAGAACTCCGGGACAGAAGTATGAGAAATTTTATAAAAACCTGAAAGAAGATGAAAACGTGTTTTTTATTAAGGGTAAAGTTGCGGAAGTAACTGAGGAGCCTGACGGAAGTATTACCGTAGTTGCTGAAGATACAATTGCCGGTGAAAAAGTAAGACAGACCGCTGATATGGTTATCCTTGCAACAGGTATGCAGCCGGCGGCCAAGCCACATGCAGATCTGAAAGTTAACGAAGACGGTTTTATTATAAATGATTTTGAAAAAGGTGGAATGTTTGCCGCAGGCTGTGCCAATAAACCGGCCGATGTTGTTTCATCAAATCAAAATGCTACCGGTATGGCCCTTAAGGCGATTCAAACCCTGGTGAAAAGGTAGGAGGATATCCATGAGTAAAAAATATGGTGTATATATCTGCACAGGTTGCGGAATCGGGGAAGCAATAGATATTGAAAAATTGAGTGATGTTCCTGATGAAGAAGGAATTAAGTGTACAACCAATCCTTTCTTATGCAGTAAAGAAGGTGTTGAAATATTAAAAAAAGATGTGGCAGACGGTACAAATATGATTGCGATAGCTGCCTGTTCGCGTCGGGTTAACTTTGATGTTTTCAGATTTGACGGCTGTCTGGTTGAAAGGGTTAATCTCAGGGAGCAGGTTGTATGGTCCCATTCAAGGGAAAAATATCCGGCTCCCACTGAAGAACAGAAAGATGACGACGACTTTGTTGATCATATCCAGCTAATGGCGGAAGACTATCTGAAGATGGGTCTTGCAAGGCTTGAAAAAGTTGAAATTCCTGAAGCGCACCAGATGGAATCGGTATCAAAGAAAATTCTTGTGATAGGTGGTGGAATTACAGGTCTTTCTTCTGCTATTGATGCTGCTAAAGCAGGTTATGATGTAACAATTATTGAAAAAGAAGCTGTCCTGGGGGGATATGCCGGCAAGATCAGAAAACAGATACCGGTTGTAGCACCTTATGAAAACCTGGTTAACCCGGTAGTGGAAGCAAAAATCAAAGAAGCAGAGGCACTTTCAAATATTACAATAAAAACTGATACGATTGTTGCCCGTATAGCCGGAGAACCGGGAGACTTTACCGTTACTCTGAAAAAACCCGGTGAAAAGTTTGAATTTGACGTACCCTTTCCTCTTCCTGATGAAATGAAAGTAGATGAAGATGGAAAAGAACTGGATGTGGAACAACTCAACGAGGTTTATAAGGAATTCAACAAAGGTAAAGAGGATATTCTGACTTTTGATCCGAATGGAGAAAAGTTCGGAGCGGTTGTTCTTGCTGCAGGGTGGCGTCCGGATACAATAGAAGGTGATGATTATTCTCATCTTGGAATTGGGGAACTGCCGGATGTTATAACAAACTCGCAGTTTGAAGAAATTGCCGCAAAAGGTAAGATTATAAAGCCTTCAGATGGGAAAGAAGCAAAATCTGTAGTGTTTGTACAAAGTCCGGGGAAAGGTGAGGATGACAGTGATTTTAAATACTGCGGTTCAGTTACCAGTCTCGTGTCTTTGAAACAGGCAAAATATATTAGAGATGATTATGAAGATGGTAAAGCATATGTGATTTATCAGCATATGCGTACACCCGGTCTTCAGGAAAATTTTTATAAAAGTATTCAGCAGGATGATGGTATTTTTCTTACCAAAGGAGAGGTTGCTTCAGTGTCTAAAAACGGCAATGGCCTTATAGTAGAAGCTGACAATACTCTTCTTGGTGAAAAACTTAAAATCAAGGCGGATCTTGTAGTTCTTGCTGCAGGTATGGTTCCGGTAACGGTTGATGATCCCGTTATCAATCTTGCATATAGGCAGGGTCCGGGGTTCCGTGATAACGATATTTATGACGGTTATGCAGATTCAAACTTTATCTGTTTTCCTTATGAAACACAGAGAACCGGTATTTATGCCGCGGGCTGTATAAGAAGAAGCATGACTATAGAAGAGTCAGTTGAAGATGCATCAGGAGCTGCACTTAAAGCTATTCAATGCATTGATTCTGTTACCAGGGGTGTTGCTGTTCACCCGAGGTCAGGGGATATGACATTCCCGGACTTCTTTTTCCAGAGATGTACACAATGTAAAAGGTGTACTGAAGAATGTCCTTTTGGAGCACTTGATGATGATGAAAAGGGCACTCCAAAACCGAATCCTGCAAGATGCAGGCGTTGTGGAACATGCATGGGAGCATGTCCGGAACGTATTATTAACTTTGCAGATTACAGCATTGACAGTATCGGCTCACAGGTAAAAGCGGTTGGGGTTCCATCAGAAGATGATTATGATGAACCGCCGTTGCGTATACTTGCACTTGTTTGTGAAAACGACGCCTTGCCTGCTCTTGATATAGCAGGGATGAACAAACTTCAGTATTCTGCAGATGTTAGAATAATTCCGGTCAGGTGTCTCGGTTCAGTAAATGTAATCTGGATTAAGGATGCACTGGCTCAGGGAATGGACGGTGCTTTCCTTTTGGGCTGTAAACACGGAGACGATTATCAATGCCATTTTGTCAAAGGCAGTGAGCTTGCAAGCATACGAATGAAAAAAATTGGTGATGCTTTGTCCAGTCTGGCGCTTGAAGAAGAGCGTGTAACCCAGTTTGAAATTGCCATTGATGAATATGATAAACTTCCTGAAATGATTAATTCATTTGTTGAGGAAGTTGAAGCGCTTGGCCCGAATCCGTTCAAAGGATTCTAAAGCCGGCGGAATTATAAATAATAAAGCTTTAAGAGCTAAAAATATTAATTGAAAGTTAGGAGGTATTAGTATGGCTGATAAATACCTTGTTGAGCCTGATTTAGGATTTGTAAAAGAGGTTGTCGGGCTAGGAGGCGAGTCACTTAAAAAATGTTTTCAATGCGCTACATGTTCGGTTGCATGCCAGCTTTCACCTGAGAATAAGCCTTTTCCGAGAAAGGAAATGATTGCCGCTTCCTGGGGACTTAAAGACAGGCTGGTTAGTGATGTTGATATATGGCTTTGTCATGAATGCGGTGACTGTTCAACACTTTGTCCACGCGGTGCGAAACCCGGAGATGTTATAGCCGCTGTAAGATCAATAGCAATATCTGAATATGCAGCTCCGAAAGCTCTGGGCAAGGCGGTAAATGACCCGAAAAAACTGCCGATTCTTATTCTTATTCCAATAGTGATTTTTATTCTTCTTGGTAAACTTACCGGGTTTTTGAATTTTAATCCAGGCGGGGATGAGGTGGTTCATTCTCATTTTTTTTCAACATGGCTTGTTGATATCGTATTTGTTCCTCTGGCACTGTGGGTAGTTGTTTCATTCGGCATGGCATTAAAAAGATTTATATCCGACATGCATGAAAATGCACTGCTTGAAGGAAAAGTGGTTGAAAAAGGATTTGACTTGAAAGGTATAATTGAGTCTGCCATTAAAGTTGTTTTTACAATATTAAAGCATGACAAGTTTTCAGAATGTTCAGAGAACAAGCCTCGTGCTACTTCACACTTGATGGTTTTATACGGTTTTATCGGACTTTTTATTGTAACAAATGTATTCTTTTTTACACTATACGGACTAGGTATACATGGGCCTTATTCACAGATGAACCCGTTTAAATGGCTTGGTAATGTTGCCGGTGTTTCACTTGTTATAGGCAGTTTCCTTATGATACGTCAGCGACTTTCCAACCCGGATATGACTACAAGTTATAAGGACTGGTATCTTCTCGGCCTGGTTTTCGGACTTGGCGCTACCGGTATGTTAACTGAAATAACCAGGCTTGCCGATCTTGCAGGTCTTTCATACGGTCTTTATTTTGCTCATCTTATTTTAATATTTAACCTGTTTGCCTACCTGCCGTTTTCAAAACTGGCTCATCTGGTATACAGGACGACAGCAATGATATATGCTGAATATTATGATAGAAAATAGATAGATCTAATACTAAATAAAAAAAGGAGATGTTTTTTAACATCTCCTTTTTTATTTTAAAGCTCTAATTAATAGTAAATATTATTTAGAATCACCTGTAGCTGCCGAGTGAGTTTTAATTTCGACTTTTTCGGTGAGACCTGCATAGTATTCACGAAGGATTTCAAGAACTTCATCACGTCCGAAATGATCCGGAATAGGAGTTCCTTCGGAAAGCCCTTTGCGAAGCATTGTACCACTGAGCATGACCCTGTCTTCTTTCCCGTGCGGGCATGTTCTGAGTGATGCCATACCGTCACATTTATAGCAATAGAATGTCCAGTCAATCTTAAGAGGTGTGCAAAGAAGTGCTTTTCCTGGATCTGATGGTGCAGGAATTTTATCAAAAATTGTCTGTGCTTCAAACATTCCGTAGAAATCACCAACGCCTGCATGATCACGTCCGATAATCATTTTTGAGCATCCGTAGTTTTGTCGAAATGTTGCGTGAAGGAGACCTTCACGTGGTCCTGCATAACGCATATCAAGAGGATAACCACCCTGAAGTACATTTGCTTCAACAAAATAATTTTTTACCAGTGCGTCAATACATTTTACTCGAACTTCTGCAGGAATATCGCCTGGTTTCAGGTTACCTACAAGAGAGTGAATGAATACTCCGTCACAAACCTCTACAGCAATTTTGCAAAGATATTCATGCGATCTGTGCATGGGATTTCTAAGCTGAAGAGCTGCAACCTCTGACCAGCCGTTATCTTCAAAAAGTTTACGGGATTCTGCAGGTCTCAGGTATACTTCAGGATATTTTTCCGGATATTCTCCTTCACTAAGAACTTTCACAGGTCCTGCAAGGTTAACATCCTTCTGTTCCATAACCATCTGAACTCCGGGGTGATCTTCTTCGGCAATTTTCCAGAATTCTTCTGCGGTTTCAGTTCCTTCACCCATGTAAACTTTTTCACATTCATACTTTTTGTCGGCGTCAGAAACTTCATATTTTTCTGTTACCTTCATGGTGGCCATGATTTCACCTGAATCAGAAACCAGTGCGATTTCTTCACCATCAGCAAGACTGTCCGCATCTGCCTTGTCAGTAGAAAGTGTAACAGGAATAGGCCAGAAGGTTCCGTCTGCAGTGAGAAAGTTGTCGCATACACCTTTCCAGTCTGCTTTTGTCATAAAGCCGGTAAGAGGACTGAAACCACCGATACCCATCATAATAAGATCTCCTTCTTCACGCGGGGAGATTGTTATTTTTTTAAGTCCTTCGGCTTTTTGCTTTTCTGCTTCAAGTTCTGCGCCTTCAAGCAAACAACAGGTCAAACCTTTACCGCCATGTGGTGGTACTAAATTCGCCATATTAACTCTCCTTTTATATTATATTTTCAAAAAACATGTTAACTCTGTCAACATATACATATGCCATATAAAATTAACGATAATAAGAGGGATTTATCAATTTGTCAAGAGGATTTAACAGCTTTGAAACTTAATAATATATGCATGTTAGAAGGTTTTCACCAGAAAAGATTATCCTTGAAGAAATAAAATAAAAAACCCGGCGTAAAACCGGGTTAATATTAATGGCGGAGAGAGAGAGATTCGAACTCTCGGTAAGGTTTTTGCCCTACACTCGCTTAGCAGGCGAGCGCCTTCAGCCAACTCGGCCATCTCTCCAAAAAAATGGCGGAGGAGGTAGGATTTGAACCCACGGAGCTGTTACACTCTACGGTTTTCAAGACCGCCGCCTTAAGCCACTCGGCCACTCCTCCGTTATTATAATCAGCATTTATAGCATTCAGCTCAAGGAAGGTCAATATATTTTATAAAGTTAAAGCTGTTATGAAAGAAAGTAAAAGACAGGAAAAATGATTAGTCTGTTGAAAAAAAGTACTTAATTTAAGCATAATAAAAATTTTGAAAATAACATTTATAAAACTATATTGTGTGTTGACAAGGACAATTTTTATTATTAAGAAAATTGAAAATTAATAGAAGTATTGTCATGCTAACTAACAGTAATTAAATACCAACAGGTAAATATTGACGACTTCGTAAAAAGTCCAATATCTGCGTTGCGCTGCATCCTTCGTCACTGCGGCGTACGATAAGTACGCCTC
>JABHLN010000042.1 GCA_018693105.1 Desulfobacterales bacterium
AATATGTACCCTGAATTGTTTATTGCTGCTTTGACCCTTTCCTTGCTTTCCTTGACCGATGTTTCAGGAAGACCGACGATTGTAAATACAGGGAGCCCTGAAGTGATATCAACTTCCACTTCAACCAGATAAGCTTCAATTCCAATAACCGCACTGCTTAAAGCCTTTGCAAGCACTTTACCTCCTTATTCAATACAACAAAACAGCTTTAAATTATAGAAACCATGGAAAAACAGATTTAATTTATACGAAAAATTCCATACCTTGCTTAAAAAAAGACAGGACTTGATTGGGGTGCTAATAGATTTTGAATGATTAATAACAGATAGGATGATGCAGAACAATATTTTTTTATAATTTTTTATTATAGAATAACTCTTTGCAATTTCAACTTTAATATATTATAGTTTCATCGCTAAAATGTTAAAGGATTAAAATTTGAATCCGGGGAAGACACTAAGTTAAGTATTAATGCTATTTGTGTAAACAAGGTTATTGATTAAAGGTTTTGCTAATAAAGGCGTTAATAACATAGACTTTTTTTTGGATAATCAAATAATAAATATATGAATTACAGACAAAGAACTATTTCAAAACAGGTGAGTTGCTGCGGTGTGGGTGTTCATTCAGGCAACAATGTGAACTTAACAATTAAGCCTGCACATGTAAACCACGGTATAAAATTTGTTCGTACTGACTTGCCGGGACGGCCAAAAGTTAACGCCCTTTATAGCTCTGTTGTTGATACAAGTCTTGCAACAGTTATAGGCAGTGAAGGTGTTATTGTTTCAACAATTGAACACCTTATGGCCTGTTTTTCGGGACTCTCAATAGATAATGCTCTTGTCGAACTTGATTCTTATGAGTTACCTATTCTGGATGGAAGTGCATCTTATTTTACAAAACTGATCATGGACTCAGGCTTTGAGGACCAGACAAACCCTAGGTGTTTTTTTGTCATCAGAAAACCAATCGAGATTAAGCAGGACGGACGATCTGTAGGAGTATATCCTTCTTCTTCCTGTCAAATAACCTGTACGATTGATTTTGAACACCCCCTTATCAAGACCCAATCCTTTTCTATCGATTTATCAGATAAGGAGTTTTCGGAAAATATCAGCGATGCTCGGACATTTGGATTCCTCAAGGATTATGAGACATTGAAAAGGTATGACCTTGCTCGCGGGGCTTCTCTTGAAACCGGGGTTGTTATGGATAATAATGATATATTAAATAAAGAAGGGCTCAGATATGATGATGAGTTTGTAAGGCATAAACTTCTTGATTGTATGGGTGACTTTGCTCTTCTTGGAATGCCCATCCTTGGACATATCGTTGCACATAAATCAGGCCATGCCTTTAACCATGCTTTTCTAAAAGAATTTCTTGACAGAAAAGACTCCTGGGAGACATTACCTTTAAATTCAACAGAAAAAACACACCAGTTTGGATCCCTCGAAACTGCTTCACTTTAGTATAGAGATAATCTTTTTAACTGTCTTCAAATAAAACAGAAAGTTCTTTCATAACTTTCTGCTCGTCAATATTTTTTACAACACTGATTTCTTTTATAAGGAGTTCCTGAACCATATCCAGCATCTTTCTTTCACCAAATGCGAGCTCTTTGCTTGATGTTAGAGAGTAAAGTTCGCTAAAAACCTCCGCGACTCCATAAAGAGACCCGGTTTTAATTTTATCCATATAATCTCTGTATCTTCTGTTCCATGTCATGCCATTTATCTGGGCAGGTTTTTGCACTTTTATTGCATTGTAAATTTTCGGAATTTCATTTTTGTCGATAACAGGCCGGAGTCCGATTGTTTTTGCATTCCTGATAGGGATCATTATGATCATGCTGCTTTCAAGAATCTGCATTATATAAAAAACAATTGGTTCACCGTTTATACTCCTGTTTTCAATCCCATTAATTTTTCCGACCCCGTGAGCAGGGTAAACTGCAAGATCATCCTGATTGAACTCATAAAAGGCATCATTTTTAATTTGTATTTTTTTTATCATAGCTCTATTTAACATATAATATTCCAAAAGACACCGTTTTATTTTATTTTTATTTTTACAACTTTTATAGTGATCATCAGTTGTGTTTCAATAATAATAGTAATAACAGGTATGTATCATGCTGCAACTCAAGTTATATCTAAAAAAAGGTTGTGTTTTTTTATTATAAAAAAGGCAAAATAGTTGTAATTTATTTTTATGATACTTCATGTGGACATGGACGCATTTTTTGCGTCAGTAGAAAAGCTTGATAATCCTAATTTGACGGGTAAATGTGTTATCGTGGGTGGATTGTCAAACAGGAGTGTTGTTTCAGCTGCTAGCTATGAAGCCCGGGAATTTGGTGTTCATTCAGCCATGCCTATATTCAGGGCCAGGCAGAAGTGTCCTCAAGGTATTTTCATCAAACCGAGAATGCACAGGTATAAGGAATTATCCCGCAATGTTATGGAAGTTCTTAAAAAGTATTCCCCGGTAGTAGAACAGGTTTCTATTGATGAGGCTTATATCGATATAACCGGATGTGAAAAGCTTTATGGTGAACCAGAAGAAATAGCCTTGAAAATAAGAAGTGAAATAAAAGAAAAGGTGGGATTGACCTGCTCAATTGGTATTGCTCCGTCCAAAGTACTGGCAAAAATCTCATCTGATATTAATAAGCCGGATGGCTTTTTCCATATAACTCATAATGAGGTTCCCGGATTTATTGAAACCCTTGCCGTTCAAAAGATTCCGGGTGTAGGCAAGGTTTCATTGAAAAAGCTTGAACTGCTTGGCATAAGGACACTTGGAGATGTAAAACAATACCCTGAAGATGTTTTATTAAAAAAGATTGGGAAATTCGGGAAAAGGCTTATAGAACTTTCATCCTGCATTGACACGTCAGGGGTAAAAGACTTTTCGGTGCGCAAATCTGTGAGTAAAGAAACGACATTGAATGAAGATACGAATAATATTGAAATCCTGAGGGAACATGTTCTTAAGCAGTCTGAAAATGTCGGGCGGGAATTACGAACAATGAAGGTACGGGCCAGGACAATAACATTAAAGATCAAGGATTCGAATCACGAACAGATAACAAGAAATATTACAATTAATAATCCGACATCTTCAACAGAAATAATATATCGTGAGGCATTAAGTCTTCTCGATGCATTTAAAATAAGAAAAAAAATTAGATTGATAGGTGTCGGCACTTCAAGTTTAACATCTGAAGATTCACCGGTTCAGATGGAACTTTTCAATAATAAAGGCAGCAAAAATAAAAATTGGGAAAAGGTAGACAAAGCTGTAGATAATATTATCAATAAGTTTGGAAAAGAATCGGTTAAGAGAGCCGTGTTAAAAAAGCCTGAAAGTAATGAGTAGTTGAAAAATCATTCTATTCAGGGTTCATTCATGATATTTATTCAGGTGGTATTAAATTCCAGTGTAACAGGTGTTTTTTAAATAACTGGCGTAATGAAAAAAACCCAGCTTAAAAATATAGTATACTCGGGTCGGGTTTTGAAGTATTAAGTGGTTATAAGTTATATCCCGCGATATAATCGTCAATTTTCATAAATAAGGTAAAGTCTAAATAACCTGAGCAGGCGAGAATTTGAACACACTATAATATAGTCATTGCGTGAACCCATAGAGCAATTTAAATAAAAAGTTGACATGGAAATTTTTTTTATTCATACGCTCAAAAATTTATTTGTTGTGCTTTTTTTATAATGTATATTAATATGTTAGATAAAAATTCAAATTGTTAACCTATTCAATAAACAAAAATGTAAAAAGTTCATGGTTTTTTTGGACCGGAAAGTAAAGATAAAATGAAAATCAGGGAACTGGTAAAAAAAACAGGTGTTTCAAAAGAAACAATACATTATTATGTTCGTGAAGGCCTTCTTCGCAAACCACGCAAGTTTGGTAAAAATGTTGCTGAATATAATGAAAATCATGTTGAGCAGATTCGTATTATTAAAGCTCTAAGGGATAATTATTTTCTACCGGTCCCTTTGATTAAAAAGCTCCTTAACGAGAAGAAAAAACTTACTCCTCAGGAGAAGCTTAATTTTCGAAACCTGAGCCTGAATTTCAAGCCTATGGACAGGCTGTTTGCAACAGGAATATATGGTAGAAAAACTCTTCGTGAAGCAACCGGTATGGGACCTAAGTGGCTTAAAAAACTTGAAGATCTCGGAATTATTTCATCTGAAGAAAGAAAAGGGCAGCCGTACTATTCCTTTGATGATGTGATAAGCGCAAAGGCAATTGTTGCAATGACTGAGATTGATAAACAACTTGGGCCTGAAGTACAATTTGACCCGCTTGATTTTAAGCCTGCTATTGATGAATTCAGGTCTATTATAAGTAAACATGCCGAAAAAATATCTGAATCCTGGGATGAATCGCCCCCTTCTGAAGAAGTATTGGAAACGGTGGGTGTATTAACAGAAATGATGAGCGGTTTCTTTTATCATACATATCACAAAATTGTCAGGGAGGAGATCAGTAGACATTTAATAGAAAAAGAAAAAAGTATAAAGAAAGGTTAGACCTTACTTATCCTGTCTGAATTTTTTCAACGCAGTTTCAAGCTCATTTTTATTTCTTACAAACATCTGATTCCACTCCTCAGGCATAAGCGATTTATATTTGAGGGTAGAATACCTTTCATCTATTAAAACAACAATTCCTCTATCCTTTTCAGTCCTGATAACTCTTCCTGTAGCCTGAAGAACCCTGTTTATACCCGGATATAAATAAGCGTATTCAAATCCTGATTTATAATTGTCTGTAAAGTGGTCACGAATCAGATCACGTTCAAGGGAGATACCCGGAAGGCCGACACCAACAATTACAGCGCCTGTAAGCCTGTCTCCTACAAGATCTATACCTTCTCCGAATATGCCTCCCATTACTGCAAAACCCGCAAGCGTTCTTGTATTATCAGTCGTAAATTGTTCAATAAATACTTGCCTGTCATTTTCCGTCATTTCAGGCGACTGGATGATTGCCTCTATATCCGGACAGGTCTTAGAAAACAATTCGAATATCATCATCATATATTTATATGACGGGAAAAAAATCAGATAGTTGCCTTTTCCCGAAGTGACAAGTGAACTAATTACATTTGTCACCTGGGATTTTGTTTTTTCCCGCTCTTTGTATAATGTTGAAATCCTGTCTGACACCACCAGGCAAAGGTTTTCTTTCGGGAAAGGTGATGGCAGAATCAGTTCATATGAAGATTCCGTGCATCCGAATATTTTTTTAAAATAATGGGTAGGGGTCATAGTAGCTGAAAAAAAGACCGTTGAACTACTTCTTTTCAATGCTTTTTCAAGGTGCTCTGAAGGATCAATACAGAAAAGCTTTACCTCTAAATCATTATCTTTTTTTTCAAAGCAGGTTGCGTAACCTGAGTCGTATTGCTCTGAAATTTTCAAAAAACCGGTTACTTCAAAGTACAGCTCAAGTAGCTCTTCCCGAAAAGGTGTCTTTATATTCAATGAAAGCCACCTCTCAGCCGCTTTAACAAATTTTCTTAAATGAGGATAAAGGGTAACAGGTTCATCTTTTTCAGATACAGGAGCACCTGTTGTTTCAATTCTTTTCAATGCTTTTAAAAACCAGGTGTTTATTTTTCCCATGCATTTGAAGATTTCCGGTAGTTCTTTTTTCAAAAGACGTCTCTGATCAAGAAACACCTGTTTATAGAGTTTTGCTGAAAACATTTCTCTTGATCTGTCAACCAGGTTGTGAGCCTCGTCAACCAGAAATGTGTAATCACCGGTTTCTTCAAAAAATCTTCTAAGATATACTTTTGGGTCAAATGCATAGTTATAATCACAAATTATGCAGTCTGCCCATATAGAAAGGTCCAGTGAAAGTTCAAACGGGCAAACTCTATATTTCCTTGACATCTTTTCAATTATTTCACGTGAGAAAATATCGGTGGAAAAGGTATCTTTCAGTGTATGGCCGATCCTGTCATAATATCCTTTTGCGTACTCGCATTCATCCCCGTTACATGTAACTTCATGGTTAAAGCAGATTTTTTTCTTTGCAGTAAGGGTAATAGTTTTTATTTTGAGCCCGGTCTTATTTAACTCTTCAAAGGCTTTTTCAGCGGCGTTTCTTCCTGTTGTTCTTGCAGTAAGGTAAAAAATTTTGTTTGTGGCGCCTTCGGCAAGCGCCTTCACGGATGGAAAAACCGCAGCCATGGTTTTGCCGATACCTGTCGGTGCCTGGACAATAAGCTGGGTTTTGTTTTTTACTGCAAGATAAACATCAACAGCCATTTCTCTTTGGCCTTTGCGATATGATGCATAAGGAAATAAAAGCTTTTTTACTGATATATCTCTTTCCATCTGCCATATTACGACCAGATCCGCCCATTCAAGATACTCTGTAACAAGTTCATTGAAAAAAGATTCAAGGTCATTAAGGGTATATGATTCTTTGAATTCCCTTATTTCACCTGTTTCAAGATGATAATATGTGAGTTGGGTTTCAACATTTTCCAAGGAATTTTGAACGGCATAGATGTAGGAATAACATTTGGCCTGGCCCCAGTGCAGGTTACTCTTTTTTTCTTCGAAATCGTTAATGTTTCTGGTGGTTGATTTTATTTCTTCAATAATAACATGGTCTTGAAAGTTAAAAACTCCATCAATTCTTCCGTTTATTTGAAGTTCGTAGTTGTTCGCCTGAATAGTATGAGAGACATAAACTTCGCTTTCATATAAATCCGGCCTTGAATTCTGAATTTTCTGGTGGGCTCTAATTCCATCAACTGAATTACTTATGCCAAAAAATGTTGACTCAAGATCTCCTGATCGGTGAATATACTGTACAAGCTCACGCACTGAAATATGCAACTTCCTTTTCAAGTATATACCCCGTTGTTTTTTTCTTTATTTACAATGATGAACTCTTATATGTTTTTGGATAAAGGTTCAACACATTGGGGGGAATTGTTTGCAACTGAATTTACATATTTTGACACGGGGATGGTTTTCAAATCCAATATCCGGTTGGTTTTTAAAAAATTTAATAACAAGCTGTCATCATGAAGATCCGGGTAAAGCCATGAATCAGCTTTATCAGGCGAGAGGATTACCGGCATTCTGTGATGAATGTCACTGACGGATTCGCTTGCAGAGGCAGTTATTATAGTGCAGGAGAAAAGAGCTGATTCTCCGTTTCCCCACTTCTGCCACAACCCGGCAAAGAAAAGGAGCTTTCCTGATGGAAGTGTAATATACCATGGTTGCTTGCCTTTTTCCGTCTTTTCCCATTCATAATATCCATCGGCAGGAATAAGACACCTTTTATTTCTAAAAGCAGTTTTAAAGGTTGGTTTTTCATTTATTGTTTCCATTCGGGCGTTAATATGTTTTGGTGCATTTTCAATGTTTTTTGCCCAGGATGGTATAAAACCCCATGACAGTTTTCCAAGGCGGTTTCCATTATGATTAATAACGGCAAGGATATTCCGGGAGGGGGCGACATTGTAACTCGGTTTAACATCGCATGTAACTTTTTCCAGGCTTAACAGCCCTTTTATTGCATTCAGGGAACTGTATTGAGCGAATCTGCCGCACATATTGCCTCTTTAAAAAATTATCTGCTTACATATATCGGATCTTTTTTGGATTTGATGAGGTCTATTTGCCTGTTATCAATAAGCTGTTTCAAGGTCAGTGATACCCAACCCCGGGAACTTAATCGCTTAAACATCTCTTCTTTTGTGTACATTTTTTTTATTATATTTTTGGCTGATATGCCACTATTACCTGCTGTTTTTATTATATCAAGCACTTCCTGAGTTCTGTCTTCACGGTGTTTTATAATTTCTTTTAAGCGTTCACGCGGATTTGTAACCGGGCTTCCGTGGGCACTTAGAATAATTTCAAGCTTAGGAAGTTCAAGCAGAGTTTTCATACTTTTAACGTACGAACCAATATCTGATCTTGGCGGACCAAGCCAGGTAGTAATTGATCTCATGACATTGTCGCCGGAGAATAGAACACCGGTTTTTTCATTATACAAAGCAATATGGTCTTCACAATGACCGGGAGTATGTATGATTTGCCAAGGCTCGTCATTGATATATATTAATTTATCATAATTTACTATTTCAAATTCACTTAAAAAAGAAATCCCGTAGAGTTTTATAAAAAAAGCATCAGCTAATGAATAAAGAAGTTTTACCAACACTTTTTTCAATATGTTCCCGGAAGATATTGAACCTTCGTTTTCTTCTCTATATTGATGGGTGTAGTTTTCTGCAGAGCTGATGTGGTCAGCCATTTGCCTTGTTAAAAGAATTTTTAAACCCAGTTTTTTACTTATTCCATTAAGCCCTGCGAAGTGATCAGGATGTGAATGGCTCAGTAGAACGCGGTCAATATTAAAGATTTTACCTTTTAATTTGTACGAGGATTCAAGCTCACGGTATTCTTTTACAAAAGATTGAAGGGCCTTTTTGGTACCGTAGCCACCGTCAAAAACAATACCGTCGTGTCCGGTAATCACGTATAAATTTGACGGTGGTGTTACTAAAGACAATAACCTTTTTTCGGTTATCATAAATATGCCGGGGTATATTTCTTCCATTTTAATTATTATCTATTACTCTATTTCAGACGTTTTACCTGTGAACACCAGGCTTTTTAAAGCTCCTGGAATCTTCAGCATGTCTTCTCTTATCATATATGTGCATGGGACCATAATAAGCGTAATTACAGTAGCAAACAAGACACCAAAACCAAGACTTATTGCCATTGGAATCAGAAACTGAGCCTGCACGCTCTTTTCAAGCATCATGGGCCCAAGGCCTGCAAACGTAGTAAGGGATGTAAGTACGATGGCGCGAAACCGGTTCATTCCAGCCTGAACTATTGCTTCTCTGGGTTTTTTACCCTTGATGTGCATCTGATTGGCAGCATCAATTAGAACAAGAGAATCATTTACAACAACACCTGCAAGTCCCACTATTCCGAAAATGCTTAATATGCTCATATTATATCCCATAAAAAAATGACCCCAGAGAGCGCCTACAATTCCGAAGGGTATTGCAATCATAACTACAAATGGTTGAGTAAAAGATTTAAAAGGAATAGCAAGAAGAGTATATATCATAAAAAGTGCTAATATGAAGCCGGTTGAAAGGTCTCCGAAAGTTTCCCTCTGCTCCTTGCCTTCGCCTTCGATTTTGCATCGTAATCCCGGATAGTTCTGTTTCAGTTTATCAAAGTATTCATTTTCCAGAGATTTTCTTATAATGTCTGCATTTGCTATGGTGGGGTCGATATCAGCAATAACTTTGATTACCCTTCTGCGCTGTGCTCTTTCAATGACTGAATAACCGCGAATCATTTTAGCTTCGGCAACTTGGCTGAAAGGGATTTGAATGCCGTCGGGTGTTCTTATCCTCATATTGTTTATATTACCTACGGTTTTACGTTCCTCTACAGGATACCTGACCATAACCTTTACTTCATCCTGATCCCTTTGAATCCGCAAGGCTTCTGCTCCGTAAAATGCATGACGTGTCTGAAATGCGAGATCGTTTAAGGTCAATCCCAGGCTTCTGGCTGCAGGTTTGAGTTTAAGCTGCATTTCCATTTTTCCCGGCATGAAGCTGTCATTTATATCAAAAACACCCGGGATTGTTCCAAGTTCTGCCTTTAGATCATCTGCCGCAGCAATAAGCATGTCCTGGTTATCAGAGGAAAGGTGTACTTCAATAGGATTTCCCACGGAAAAAAGCTCACTCTGGAATGTTATAGATTCAGCCTCAGATATAGCACCAGCCCTTTTTCGCCACATACTTACAAGTTTTGCAGCGCTGACATCCCTTTTTTCCCCTTCGAGCAGCTGTATGTTTATCTGGGCAAGGTTTCCTGAAAGATTGACAGAACCTCCCTGGGGACCATGCCCTGCCATATGAACACCCACTAACGCACGGCAGTGTTCAAAAAGAGATGGTGAGTCTTTGGGACGCTTTGCATCTGCTTCTTTTAATATTTCTCTTCCTGCGTTTTCAAGTTTAAGAGCAATTTCAGCCGTTCGATCAAAAGGAGTTCCAGCCGGCATGGTAATCATGCAGATCATTTCGTCACTTTCAACCTTTGGCATGAAATTAAATTTTATCCAACCGCCATTCATTGTTCCAACGCAAAGAAAAAGTACAAAAAAGCTTATACTTAATGTGATATAGCGCCATTTTATACAAAGATTTAAAAACCTGAAATAAGGGCCGCTTATAAATTTTTTCAACCATATAGAGGTACGCTTTTCTTTTTTTCCTGCACCTATAGGTTTTGCATGGCTGCCTCCTGCAAGGTGTGCGGGTAATATCATCAGGGATTCAACAAGGGAACCAAGAAGTACAAATATAACAACAACAGGAACGCACTTCATTACCTTTGCCATCATTCCTGAGCCGGTAAGAAGCGGTGAAAATGCGGCAATAGTTGTAAATACCGCAAAAATAACCGGCCTTCCCATTTCAGTTGCACCCTGTTTTGCAGCCTTTAAAGGGGGGAGCCCTTCTTCCTGTTTTCTGAAAATATTTTCACCGATTATAATGGCATCATCAACAACAATACCCAGAATGAGAATAAACGCAAAAAGAGATAACATATTTATTGAAACATCCATGGTTGGAATAAGCCATAGTCCCATTAAAAAAGAAATCGGTATTCCAAGAGTCACCCAGAATGCAAGCCTCATATTTAAAAGAACCGCGAGGAGAATGCTCACAAGTACAAGGCCAAGGAGCATGTTTTTCATCAGCAGGTTTATACGGCTTTTGAGAATTACAGATCTGTCATTAAGATATCCGATTTTTATTCCTTCAGGAAGTGAGCCCTTGATTTCTTCAACATATTTTTTTGTTTTTTTAACTACGTCCAGGGCATTTTGATCTGAAACTCTAAATACTCGGATAATTGCTGCAGGTTTACCCTGGAATCTTGAAATAAGATCAGAATCCTGAAAACCGTCTCTGAGATTTGCGATCCGGTCAAGCGTAACTTTACTGCCATCAGGTTTAGTAATCACGGCAATATCTTTATAATCTGACGCATAATAACGCCTCCCTTTGGCACGTATAAGTACTTCACCGCTTTTTGTTTTTACGCTTCCTGCCGGGAGATCAAAACTTGATCTTCTAATGGCATTTGCCACCTGCCCCAGAGTAAGTCCGTATCGGCGTAAAGTACTTTCTGATATTTCAATATGAATTTCACCGTTTCTTACCCCGAAAAGATCAGCAACAGTAACTCCTTCAAGGTTTGTAATTTCGTCCTTTAATTTTTCCGAGAGATGTTTGAGTGTTTTTTCAGGGGCATCTCCGTATACTGCCAGATGTATTACTTCTGAAGTTATTTCAATCTCTCTTACTACAGCTTCTTCCATTTCATCAGGAAAAGTAGTGATGCGATCAACATTTGATTTTATATCATCGACAAGCTCATTTATATCCCAGCCTCTTATGACTTCTACAACAACAGAAGCAAAACTTTCTCTGGCAGTTGAATCTATACGCTTTACTCCTGAAAGGCCGGCTATGTTTTCTTCAATTCTTCGAATGACTCCTTCTTCAACTTCAGCCGGTGATGCACCGGGATATATAGCTGTTATTGATATTCGGTCCGTAGAAACCTGGGGGAAGACCTCTATTTTAATTGTGTAGATTGTTAATATACCCGCAATTATCAAAAACATCATAAGGAGGTTTGATGCTACGTGGTTTTCGGCAAACCATGAAATAATTGATTTCATTTGATCTATTTCTCCTTTTTCTGAACAATACCCACAGTCATTCCGTTAGTAGCATCCTGTAAAGGTGTAATAATTAATTTTTCACCATCTTTAAGGCCGGAATTTACAACAAGATTATTACCCATGGTATAAGCAATGTTAATTTTTCTAAACATAAGACTATTGTTTTCCAAAACCCATACATTGTTGTTCTCGTGCAGATAAGAATTTGGAATTATTGCGGCATTCTGAATGGTTTTCCCATAAATTTCAACTTTCACAAAAAGACCCGGAGCAAGAGGGGGTTTGTTTTTGAATGGATTGTTAACACGTACCACAATATTTATCATTCTTGTCCTTACATCGAGTTTTCCTTCCGATCGTACAATTGTACCGTTCCACTTCATGTTTTTTCCGGCAATACTTGTCTGTATAACTGCCGAAGCCCCGGGGGAGGTCCCTTCTGTAAATCCGGGCACATGAAACCATTCAAGTTTTTCAACTTCGATGGGTATAATAATTTCGGCTGTTTCTATTGAATAAATTGATGCAACAGGTTGACCTGTTAAAAGGAACTGACCTGTATCAATAGTTTCCATGCTTACACGACCTTTAAAAGGAGCTTTTATTATTGTCCTTTCAAGGTAGAGTTTTGATTTTTCATGATTTGCTTTTTCTGCTTCCAGTGCAGCCTCTGCTGCGAGAAGTTGTGGCTTTTTGAGAACAAGGTCTGAAGGCTCATCTGATTTTTCACTGTTTCCCGAATTATGCAAATTCCACTCGTCTTTAGCTGCTGCTGCGGACTCTTTTGATAACATGAGGTTGCTTTCAGCAGTCTTTACCCTTGCCCGGGCAAGGGTCACCGACAGCTTGTAATCGCTTGGATCGATACGAATAAGTATATCCCCTTTGTTAAATTCACCGCCATTTACAAGATCAGGAGAAACAAACATAACCTTTCCTGAAACCTGAGGTACAATTTGTATTTCCTTTAGAGGTTTTACAATACCTTCACCGGATATAAGTATCTGCTGGGGTCCGGTGCTTATATTCATTGTTTTAACAAGTGTAACTGTTTCAGGCGGTCGTGTCTTTTTAATAGGCTTTTTATGACCTGCAAGAACTTTCATTACAATGAAACCGAGCACTATAATAAGGATTGCGATTATGAGCTGAACAAGAATATTCTTTTTTTTCATACTATATACTCCTTTATCCGACATTTTAGGATATATTATTTACAGGTTATCCGGGAATCCGCCTCCAAGGGCACGATATAGTGTTACCCTGTTTGTTAGTATTGACAGGTCTGCTAAAATAAGGCTTTCTTCTGCTTTTAAGCGACCTTGTTGTGCCTGAAGGACGGAAGTATAACCGACAAGCCCTCTTTTATAATGATTAAGCGCTATACCTTCAGTTTCACGTGCATCTTTAAGAAGAATGACTACAAGTTCTCTTCGCGTTATCCATTCCTTCCGGGTTATAAGGGCATTCTCAACCTCAAAGAAAGCCGTAAGAACTGTCTTTGCATAATCTGTTACTCCCTGCATATATCGAGCTTTTGAGGCTTTTTCCACAGCTTTGAGCCTGCCCGCATCAAAAATTGTCTGGGTTATGCCGGAGGCGAGACTCCACAATTCATTTTCAGGCCTGAAGAGGTTGCTCAGATTTTCATTGGAATAACCAAAATTTCCAGTAAGGGCTATCCTTGGGAAACGGCTCGCCCTTGCAGCACCGATTCGAGCATTTAATGATATCAATCTGGCCTCAGCGGCACGTACATCAGGCCTTCTCATTAGAACATCAGAATGAAGTCCCGGCTTAACCTGCTCCAGACGTTTAAAATAATCTTCAGGTTGTACCCTTGGGGGGCGAGTTTCCGGGTATCGTCCTGAAAACAGGCTTAGCCTTTGTTGAACTGTATATGTTTCCTGGTAAAGTGAAGGCAGTGCTGCCTTTGCCTGTGAAAGAGCCGCCCTGGACTGTTTCACGTCCAGTATTGATGTAAGTCCCCTTTTATAACGGTTTTCCGTCATTTCAAGATTTTTCCTGAAATTAACGATATTCTTTTTTGTTACACTAATTCTTCGTTCAAGAGCTTCCATGTAAAGGTATAATGTTACACTTTCAGCTATCATTGTATGAATGATTGTCCTGCGGTTTTCTTCAGCAGCAAGTAAATCTGCTTCTGCAGCTTCCAGGGATCTTGAAATTCTCCCCCAGAGATCAATTTCGAAAGCAGCGGGTAGAGAAAGGCTGTAATTTTCAGTTTTCCTTTTAAAACCTGGTGCGCCAGCTGCTGGAAGCTGCTGGGATAGCGCCTGGGCCTGAACCCCGACATTTGGAAATCGACTGGCTTTTGTCTGAACAAGTCCGGATTTTATTTCAAGAATTCTTGCTGATGCTTTTTTTATATCTAAATTGTTTTTTAAAACATCGTTAACAAGATCGTTAATTTCAGTATTTCCAAAATCTTCCCACCATCTGTCTTTGATCTCATTACCTTCTAAGGCCCGGTCTATACTGCTCCAGCTATCCGGTACATTGAATCCCGGATCAGGTTGTTTGAAATCAGGGCCGAGTTTCATGCACCCTGTGAACAGGAAAATAAAAACTAATAAATAAAATAATCTTTTTTGCATGTACATTATCCTTCCGGAATTATTATTTGATGGCTTCGTAAAAAGTCCAATGTCTACGTTACGCTGCATCCCTCGTCATTGCGGCGTACGTTAAGTACGCCTCATTCCTCTGGATTTGCGATGCCTTGATCTTGAACTTTCTACTTAGCCATCGGTTATATTTTACAAATTTATTATTATTTAGTTGCTAAACTATATATTGTTTTCGCTATCCGAATTATTAATAAAAGTTTCAATTTGTTCAAGAACCTCATTAAAAATAGTTGCCTGGCTTAATGTAAGATCTTGCAGATATTCAGAAAATTTTTCTCTGTGGAACTTATCATGTCCCTTTGCAACCTGTTTACCCTTTTTTGTAAGTTCAAACAGGACATTTTTATCATTGTTTTTGTCTTTTATTTTTTTCAGATAGGCTTTTCTTTCAAGTTTTCCAATAGTTTGTGATACTGCCCCTTTGGTAACTCCAAGAAGTCCTGAAAGTTTTGTGGTGTTAATTCCCGGATTTTTTTCAATCGCAACGATTGTATGAATCTCGGCAATGTACAATAGTTCACCTGACCCGAAATCTCTAGGCTTTTTTTCTACCTGATGTACTTTATTGAGGATTCTTTCAAATCGTCCCTGGATTTTATCCATTATGTTCAGAATTTCATTCATATATAGTTCAGCTATAGTATAGATGCTAAACAAAAAGTCAAGTTCTTATTATAGCCATCCAGGGACCTGTTAATTGTATTATAATATAATAACGCATTTAGGCAGGTGGTTTGAATTATTATGCCATGGGGAAAATACCTTTACAATTTCTCAAAATTCAGCTCTGGAAATTTATAAAGTTTATATATTTTATATTATGATTTGTCAGATACTTAGGTAGAAAAAATACCCTGCGGTAGTCGAGAGTATAAAATAAGGCTTGACAGGAAATTATAAAAAAATATAGATGTTAAAAGTAAAACGTAGAAAACGATATACGTTATTTCAGCACTCTTATTTATGCTAACACTATTAAGCTAACCGGGGGGTGTATTATGAAAGCCGCAATAGTCCAATCTGATTTTACCTTAAAAATTGAAGAATACCCGACACCGAAGCCCGGTTCCGGTCAAGTATTAATTAAAGTTGCTTACTGCGGAATCTGTGGATCCGATATTCATTTTTTAGCTGCAAAAATGATCCCGGAAGGATGCATCATGGGCCATGAGTTATCAGGGTATGTGGAAGAGATCGGCGAAGGTGTTGAAGGATGGAAAAAGGGTGATCCCGTAGCTGTGTATCCCGCCGATCCTTGCGGGCTATGTGATCCGTGTTTACAGGCAAGGGCTCATCTCTGTGAAAAAAACTTTGAAAGGGGATATGGGTTGGGTGCAAATCCCGGAGCATTCGCGGAGTATATGCTCACGGAATCATCGATGCTTCATCGTGCACCGGAGGATGTCGATATTAAAACTGTTGCCTTGAATGAGCCATGGGCGGTTGCTGTTCATGGGGTCAGGATTTCTGATTTTAAAATCGGCCAGACTGCTCTCGTGATGGGGGCAGGCCCAATAGGCCTATTGTGTATATATGCCCTGAAACATGCTGGCGCCAGCTATATACTTGTCTCCGAACCTGACCCGAACAGGGCCAAGTTAGCTTTAAACGCCGGAGCTGACAAAGTTTTACATCCGGAAAAAGATTTTCCGTTAATGGAGACAGCTAAAATTAAAGGCAAATTGCCTGATTTTGTTTTTGAGTGTGCCGGTATGGCAACCACAATGGAAGAAGCGGGTGCGCTCTGCGGACCAAAGGGGCAAGTAGTAATGATGGGCATCTACCAGGATTATGTATCTACATTTCCGTTAACCTGGTTTATGAAAGAACTTACAGTCATCTTCAGTTTAGGATCTGAAATCAGGGATTTTCGTGAAAGTCTGTACCTTTTGTCAAAAAAGGCTGTGGATGAAAATGTCATGATTAGTAAAGTAGTACCTCTATCTAAAATTAAAGAAGCATTCGAAGCCCTGGAGAAGCCGGGACACACTAAGATTCTTATAGATTGTCAGGGCGTGTAAATTTGATGGCGTCGTAAAAAGTCTCCATCTCCTGCGTTATAGCGTTTGACCAGACGTTCGACATACTAAATGTATGCCTTCACGCCTGGTCAACCACTATGCCTTGCATATGAAGATTTATACTTAGCCATAGGTTATATTTTTTCTTGTTCACTTCTTTTAACCCAAAATTATTATTAAGTTCAGTCAATTTGAACTTGTTTATATTTTATTGAAACTAACCATAGGGGTGACTTTTTATTCCCGGGCTTGATGGGGCCGTGCAAAGTCTCCATCTAATGAGCTATAGAGGTTGATCAGAAGTTCGACATAATGCATGTATTCTTTACTCCTGATCAACCACTATGCCTTGCATATGAAGATTTTTACTTAGCCATGGAAATACTTTTTATGGAAGTGTCAGGCATATTGATAAAGATAGTTCTATTTCCGGAATAAAAGTCAAAAAACAGATAACAATAGGAGGGAAAGCTGTGGGTAAACTTGATGGAGGACAACTGGTTGTTAAAGCTTTAGAGAAGGAAGGCGTTAAATATATTTTCAGCCTGAGTGGAGGACATTTACTTCGCATTTATAACGCAACAATAGAATCTGATATTAAGATCATCGACACCCGACATGAGCAGGCAGCAGGCCATATGGCGGAAGGCTGGTCATTATCAACAGGTGAAATGGGTGTTTGTTCAGTAACGGCCGGTCCCGGTTTGACAGATGCTGTAACCGCAATTGTAAACGCAGCGCAGTCCAACAGTCCCATGCTGGTGCTCGGGGGTCGAAGCGGTCTTTTTGAAAATGATATTGGTGCTTTGCAGGATATGAATCAAATGGCTATAATGGAGCCGATTACCAAATGGGCCAAAATATGCTATGAGGCCAAACGTATTCCTGAGTATATTTCCATGGCCTATCGTCAAGCTTTGAGCGGACGCCCGGGTCCGGTTTACCTGGAACTACCTTTTGATATGCTGTCTCAGGAAGTTGAGGAAGCAGAGGTCGTTTTTCCTGTAAATTCCCGGCCCAAATATCGACCGGCAGGTGATCCTGAGGCAATCAAAGAGGCCGCAGCACTTTTGGAAAAAGCTGAACGCCCGGTAATCATATGCGGAGCAGGTGGTTTTTGGTCTAATGCAAGTGAGGCCTTGACCGCGTTTGCTGAAAAAACCGGCATTCCGGTATCGTCGCGTTCTTATGGATATGGTATATTGCCTTCTTCCCACCCGTTAGCGGTAACCGGGGGTATGCTGGATTCCATGGGTGCACTGATGCAAACAGACCTGGTAATGTTATTGGGAACCCGCCTGAATTTCACTTTAATGTATGGTCAATTTTACGGGCCTGAAGTAAAAATTATCCAGGTTGATATAGAACCGACTGAGATTGGTGTAAACAGGGGGCCGGATGTGGGCATCCATGGTGACCTTAAGCTTGTACTGGAGCAATTGACTGAAAGCGTTCCCGCCACCCCTGATAGAGCCTGGGGAAAAGATTCGATGAAAATAATTGAAGAAGCAAATAAAGCTACCACAGAAGCTATTGACATGAACGCCTATCCTATTATGCCGCAAAGGTTGGTACGCGACATGCGCGAAGTTTTTGGAGATGACTGTGTTTATGTTTGTGACGGAGGTGATATCCATCTGTTCGGTTTAGAGGGATTTCCTTCTGAACGTCCCGGCAGCTTACTTGCCACAGGCTTGCAGTTCGGGTGTATAGGTGTCGGTTTGCCATTTGCTATTGCGGCCAAATTAGCTAATCCGGATCGAAATGTTATCCTGCTTTCAGGAGACGGGACATTTGGCCTAAACGGCATGGAATTTGACACTGCCGCGCGGCACGGAATACAGGTTATTTGTGTCGTTGGTAACGACCAGGCGTGGGGGATGATCAAACACGGACAGGAAAGAATGTATGGCAATGAAAGGGTTATCGGCTGCGAACTTGGGCCTGTGCGTTATGACCTTATGGTTCAAGGGTTAGGCGGGCATGGTGAGTTTGTGGAACGTGCAGAAGATATCAAACCTGCCCTGGAAAGAGCTTTGAAATCCGGTAAACCGGCCTGTGTAAATGTTTTGACTGATCCGACTATACCACACCCGACTGCTGAAATGGCTGCTGAAATGATGGGGGCATATTAATCAGTAAATTCAAAGGAGAATTAAATAATGAGCGTGTTTGTGATTGATGAGGAGAAATGTAAAAAGGACGGAATTTGTGCAGCTACCTGCCCAACCATGGTAATTGAGCAAAAGGAAAAGAACACTTTTCCCACCATGATAGAAGATGGGGAGGAAATGTGTATAAACTGCGGTCACTGCATGGCGGTTTGTCCCGAACAGGCACTATCACTCAAAACGATGCCTGCAGAACAATGTCCGCCAATCAGGAAAGACTGGCTTTTAAGTCCCGAACAGGCTGAACATTTTCTGCGCAACAGAAGGTCGATTCGGACATACAAAAAAGAACCGGTGGATAAAGAGACTATAAACAGGTTAATTGAGATAGCTCGTTATGCTTCTTCGGGACATAATGCCCAACCGGTTCATTGGCACGTCATTTGGGATACTGATAAGGTCCATGAGATCGCAGGGTCTATTGTTGACTGGCTCCGCACATTATTTGAAGGAGATTTTAAGGCTTTTGCCGAGGAGATGAGGCTTGATCGCGCAATTACATATTGGGAGAAGGGAATCGATGTCATTTGTCGTGGAGCCCCCCATCTTATTATTGCCCATGGTCCAGAGGCTGACATTATGGCCCAGGGTGCAAGCTTTATTGCTCTGACCTATCTGGAACTGGCAGCCCCGTCCTTTGGATTGGGAACCTGCTGGGACGGTATGGTGGATATGGCCGCTATGTTTGGAGCGCCGACCATGGACCTTATAGGGCTTCCCGAAGGACATAAACTGTGCGGTTCCATGCTGATAGGTCATCCAAAATTTAAGTATCATCGATTCCCGATGCGGAACGAACCAAAACTCACCTGGGGATAGGTGGCTTGATGTGTTGTTTTCTCCATGAGTGGAAATAGTTAAAGAGGGAAAGGTGGTTCAATGAATTATTTCAAAGATAAAATCACGATTGTAACCGGCGGGGCATCCGGAATGGGGCGCGCCATTTGTGAGCAGATGGGGCAGTTTGGAGCTACACTGGTAGTGACTGATATTGATTATGATGGTGCAATAAAAGTCGCGGACTCAATCAATGCCGGCGGCGGGAAGGCGGTTGCGGCCAAACTTGATGTTACTCAACAGGAGGAAGTTGAAAACATTATAAACGAAACCGCAAGAGAGCACGGCAGGCTCGATTTGATATTTAACAACGCCGGGGTCAGCATATTAGGGGATGAACGTGATAAAACATTAGAGCATTGGAAGAAAATTGTTAATATCAACCTTTTCGGCGTTATTTACGGTACAAAAGCTGCCTATGCCCTGATGGTCAAACAGGGATTCGGTCATATAGTTAACATGTCCTCCATGGGTGGTTATATTCCGTCTCCAACAGATATTGCATACGGAACAACCAAATTCGCCGTTTTAGGACTCTCCAAATCGCTGAGGGTAGAAGGGGAGGCTCTTGGCGTCAAAGTTAGCGCTATCTGTCCCGGTATGATAAAAACGCCGATAATTTACAACACCCCTGTGCTGGGTGTTGGTGATACGCCGCCGACCCCAGAGGAGATTGATGAGAATATACCGGACTTCTTATTTTATGACGTGAACAAAGCAGGTAAGGCTATTCTAAAAGGTGTTGCCCGGAACAAAGAGATGATTATTTTCCCTTTTCATGCACGTATTGCCTGGTGGATGGTCCGGCTTTTTCCCACAATTTTTCGTGTTATAGGCCGTCTTCAAGTTAAGGGCTTTCGGAAAATGCGTATTGGTGACCCTGAAAATCCTGATACACAATAAGCGTAGAGAATTTTTCAACCAGTATGAGGAACTATGGAAAATGATAAGGTTCGTAAATTTTTCCTGGTAATATGATGTCCCTGTACAGCTGTTATAAAAAGAAATTAGTTATGTGTTCGCTATTTAGTGACCTTTTCTTCTTACCAGACAAGAGATTTATGAATCCACCCTTTGTCACCATCAGAGTGCTGAACATGAATCCAGTTGCCTTTACGTTTCAGAATTTTATATGGAACCCCTTTTTCAGAACCAAAGATTATGTCATGCTTTGTTCCCGGGCCCGAGCGGATATTGCAGTTATCTTTATTTGTAATTATACTTGGTGTATTATTGACAATTGTTGTATGAATCCAGCCTGGATCTCCCTCATAATCTTCAAAATTAATCCACTGTCCCTTTTTTTTTATAACTCTAAGGGGATGGTATTTTTCTATTTTCCATATTATTTCATATTTTGTGCCGGGGCCTGAACGGATATTGGCCTCAGGAACCTTTACGGACACACGTTGTGCAAAAGAGGTTGCACTCCCGTAGAAAATAAACATGGCAACTAAAAATAAGGTTATGGTTATTCTTTTCATACAATTCCTCAATGTATTATAAAGTCTTCCACTCAGCTGATATGAAAAGCTTCAAAATGGAAAGCTTCCTGTCTCTTGTGATGATTTATTTTATTGTTAAAGCCAGCATATCTTTGTAACAACCTGAAAACAAAGGTAAAAAATCCACCGTAAAACTTTGCTCTATATTATATAGAAATGAAGGTTATGTCAAATCAGACAGCCGGTATTAGATGAGATTGTTTTGGGATGTACAAAAAAGAGGATCAATCTTTTTCAATTTCTACTTCGATGATTTGTTTTTCATCGGCCTTGGTAATTCTAATTGTGTGGTTTTTTATTTTGAGCTCATCTCCGTATTCAGGTATTCTTCTGAGCTGGGCGAGAATAAAGCCTGAAATTGTTTCATAATTTTCTTTTTCATTTAAATCCAGATCCAGGGTTTTGTTTACCTCTTCAATTTCCGTCTCACCTTTAACTATACTTTTATTCTCATCTATTTTACGGATCTGGCGTTGCTCCAGGTCTGTTTCATCATATATATCACCTACAATTTGTTCCAGAAGGTCCTCAAATGTTATAAGGCCGCTTATACCGCCGTGTTCATCGGCTACCATTGCAATATGAATCTTCTTTTTCTGAAACTCTTTTAAGAGATCGTCAATATGCATGGATTCAGGAATAAACATGGCAGGCCTGACGATTTTGCTTACTTCAGTGTCTTCGCCACCTGAAAATATTGACTTAAGAATGTCTTTTGCATAGAGGATGCCTATGATATTGTCTTTTGTTTCTTCATAAATAGGAATGCGGGAAAAACCCTTATTTGTTATTTCAGTGGTCACATCATTCAAAAGTGTGTGAGAGTCAATGCAGTATATCTGGGTACGATCAACCATGATTTCACTGACCTGAAGATCGCTGAAGCGAAATATATTATGAATCATTATTTTTTCATCTTTTTCCACCTCACCCACTTCTTCTCCAAGACTGACAACACTTTTAATCTCAGCTTCGGTAATAATCGGCTGGTTGGTTTTTTCAAATGGAATTGAAACGAGTCTGGTTATCCATTCAAGCATTATGATAACAGGTAAAAGTGTGTATTGTAATATTCTGATTACCGGAGCCGCTGTTATTGAAAGTGCTTCATTCTTTAATATGGCAATATTTTTCGGAATTATTTCACCAAACACAAGTATTATGACTGTCATGATTCCTACGGCAATACCTAAGGCATTTGACTCGAAAACTTCAATGGCGATGGATGTGGCAATGGCTGAAGCGGCAATATTTACAAGGTTGTTTCCTATAAGTATTGTTATTACAAGGCGCCTGTTGTTATCTTTGAGACGCTTGACAAGCTTCATGCCTCGTTTTTTCTGTTCAAGCAGATGCTGTACTCTTATGTCAGACAGGGACATAAAGGCTGTTTCTGTTGCGGAAAAAAAAGCTGAGAGAAATATGAAACCCAGAAGAATAAGAGGTTGTTCGGTTATATTCATCAAAATATAATTGTTCTATTACATTATTTTAAAAAAGTATTAAAAAATTCAAGACTATGATGTATGTTTTATTTTGTCAATAACTTATCTCTATGATTGATAATATTACTTATATTTTAGATGAAGTCAAGGTGAGTACATCCTCAAATAAATAATATCAGCCCTATTCAAAGGATCATTCATAAAAAACATCATATGCCTGCTGATATTTTGAAGCCTTATATGCAATATTATGTGAAAAAAATAATTTGTATTGATATATAATCAAATTTTGATGTATTAAAGAGCTGATTTATGCATTTAAAGGGTTGTTCTGTAATACATTGATATTTAAGCATATATTAAGGTGGGGCATTATATGGACTGAAGTAGGCACTTTGCGGGTGTCTCATATTGTTGCCTGAAGATTTTTCAGGCGTTGTTAATAACTCCAATACGGATTTGAATATATTATGAAAGCTCTTTTGGCTCTTGAAGATGGTCGTACATTTCCCTGCCGCAGTTTTACCGGACCGGGAGAAGCATGGGGAGAGGCCGTTTTTAACACAAGCATGACCGGTTATCAGGAGATTCTTACCGATCCTTCCTATAGTGGGCAAATGGTTACAATGACCTATCCCCTTATTGGAAACTATGGTGTAAACTCTGAAGATGTTGAATCGGCGCGCATACAGGCTTCGGCCTTACTTGTTAAGGAATACCAGAAATTCCCGAGCAATTTCAGGTCGACATCCTCCCTTGCTGATTATCTTAAAGATCAGGGAATACTAGGAATTGAGGACCTTGATACAAGAGCCCTTACAAGACATCTCAGGAATGCAGGTGCCATGCGTGGATATATATCCACGGAAGATCTTGATATTGAATCGCTTGTCGTAAAAGCAAGAAACATTCCGAGTATGACCGGGCAGGATCTCGTAAGGGTTGTAACAACAGATAAACCTTATTTCTGGGGAGCCGGAAAACCGGTCTTTGATGATCCGAAACTTGCTTGCCTTGACAAGAACATATGGAATAATAAAGGCGGGAAGTACTCTGTTGTGGCCTTTGATTTTGGCATAAAGTATAATATATTAAGATGCTTGGAAAATGCAGGTTGTGAGGTTGTGGTAGTACCTGCAACCACATCTGCCGATATTGTTAAAAGCATGAACCCTGACGGTGTGTTTCTTTCAAATGGTCCTGGTGATCCTGAACCTGTTAAATATGCCATAGATACTATCAGGGCGCTTGTGGGGCATTTCCCCATTTTTGGGATATGTCTTGGGAATCAGCTTCTCGGGCTTGCCCTTGGAGGAAAGACATTCAAACTGAAATTCGGTCACAGGGGTGGAAACCAGCCGGTAAAGAATTTAACAACGGGAAAAGTTGAAATTACATCACAGAATCACGGTTTTGCAGTTGAGACTGACAGTATGTCAGGTAAGGAAATAGAGGTAACCCATATTAACCTGAATGATAATACTTTCGAGGGGTTCAGACATCTGAATTATCCTGTTTTTGCTGTACAGTATCACCCTGAAGCTTCACCCGGTCCGCATGATGCCGGCTATCTTTTTGAAAATTTTACAAAAATGATGAAAACCTGATAGAAGATAATTTATCCATTCTGCTGATTTTGGTCTGCTGATTTTGGTTTGCTAATTCCGGCAGAGTTAAGGAATTTAATTTTAAGAGATTTAATTTGCTGAAATAATATTTAGATAAATATAGAGAAAATATGCCTAAACGAACTGATATAAACAAAATACTGATCATAGGAGCCGGTCCTATTATTATCAGCCAGGCATGCGAGTTTGACTATTCCGGAACTCAGGCATGCAAGGCTTTAAAAGAAGAAGGTTATGAAGTAGTTCTAATAAACAGTAACCCTGCTACGATTATGACTGATCCTGAAACTGCGGATAGGACATATATTGAACCGGTTACACCTGAAGCTGTTGAAAAAATAATTGAAAAAGAACGACCGGATGCCATTCTTCCAACTCTGGGTGGCCAGACAGGCCTCAATACAGCCATAGAAGTTGCGAAAATGGGAGTGCTTGAAAAATATAATGTTGAGATGATTGGGGCAACGGTTGAAGCCATAAACAAGGCTGAAGACCGGGACCTTTTCAGAAATGCCATGAACAGTATAGGGCTTCGTATTCCAAGAAGCGGTATTGCAACAACAATGGAAGAAGCTCGTGCAATTGCGGAAGAAATCAAATTTCCCGTTATCATAAGACCTAGCTTTACACTAGGCGGAACAGGCGGCGGTGTTGCTTATAACCCTGAAGACCTTGAGCTTTTTGCCAAAGCAGGGCTTGACTCAAGCCTTATCACACAGATTATGATAGAAGAATCTATTATCGGGTGGAAGGAATTTGAACTTGAAGTTATGCGGGATAAAAATGACAATGTTGTCATTGTATGTTCAATTGAAAATATGGATCCTATGGGCATCCACACCGGTGACAGTATTACCGTAGCTCCTATACAGACACTTTCCGACAAGGAATATCAGGTCATGAGAGACGCATCTATTGCTATAATACGTGAGATAGGTGTTGATACGGGGGGGTCCAATGTTCAGTTTGCAACAAATCCTGAAAACGGTGAAATGATTGTTGTAGAAATGAACCCAAGGGTTTCAAGAAGTTCAGCTCTTGCATCCAAAGCGACCGGATTCCCGATTGCGAAAATAGCAGCAAAACTCGCAGTTGGATATACCCTTGATGAAATACCAAATGATATTACCGGGGAAACCCTTGCATCTTTTGAGCCTGCCCTTGATTACTGTGTTGTAAAAATACCAAGGTGGACATTTGAAAAATTTCCCGAAACACAGGATTTTCTTACAACGGCCATGAAGTCTGTGGGAGAAACCATGTCCATCGGAAGAACCTTTAAGGAAGCGCTCCAGAAAGGATTACGATCCCTTGAAATAGGTCGTTTCGGTTTTGGAGCAGACGGAAAGGATCATAATTCGCCATCTGTGTCTGAAATAGAAAAGAAAATTACTACACCGAACTCACAGCGGATTTTTTATCTAAGATATGCCCTTTTAAACAATATGTCGATTGATGCCATATATAAAGCTACCGGAATTGACCCGTGGTTTTTATATCAGCTGAGAGAAATTGTTGACTTTGAACTATTGATTGAAAGTGCGGACGACAAATTGTCTGATGATAATTTGTTGAAGGCAAAGAAAATGGGTTTTTCTGATATTCAAATCGGCTGGATGACAGGTTTGGGTGAGGAAAGAGTCAGACAAAGACGTTATAGCTGTAATATTAAACCGGTATACAAGCTTGTTGATACCTGCGCCGCGGAATTCAGAGCATCAACTCCTTACTATTATTCCACCTATGAAACTGAGTGTGAAGCAAGGGGTTCTTCAGGTAAAAAGGTGATGATTCTTGGTGGTGGACCAAACAGGATCGGTCAGGGAATAGAATTTGATTACTGCTGTGTTCATGCATCATTTGCCCTGAAAGAAGAAGATGTTGAAAGTATAATGGTTAACAGTAATCCGGAAACCGTTAGTACAGATTATGACACTTCTGACAAATTATATTTTGAACCGCTTACAAAAGAGGATGTTCTGCATATTGTCGAAAAAGAAAAGCCCATGGGGGTTATTGTTCAATTCGGCGGGCAGACACCCCTGAATCTATCAGTTGGCTTGAAGGATGCCGGTGTTCCTATTCTCGGGACCCAGCCTGAAAGTATTGACCGTGCTGAGGACCGCGACCTGTTTCAGGCAATGCTGAAAAAACTGGGACTTGTACAGCCGCCAAACGGTATTGCAACGAATTATGAAGATGCGGATAAAATAGCAGAAACAATAGGATACCCCATTATTGTCCGTCCCTCATATGTTCTTGGCGGAAGGGGCATGAAAATAATACATGATCCATCTGACCTTGAAAGCTATGTTAAACTTGCCATTCATGCATCACCGGAACACCCGATACTTATTGATAAGTTTCTTGAAGATGCCGTTGAATTTGACGTTGATGCTATTTCAGACGGGCATGAAACAATTATAGGCGGGATAATGGAACATATCGAAGAGGCCGGCATTCATTCCGGTGACTCAGCATGTGTTCTCCCTCCGCATAGTGTAGATGATGATATGCTCGAAGAAATTAGCAAAGCCACAAAGGCTATGTCAAAAGAGCTGAATGTCGTCGGGTTAATGAATGTTCAATATGCAGTAAAAGACAGTAAACTTTATGTTATTGAAGTAAATCCACGTGCTTCAAGGACAATTCCTTTTGTCAGTAAGGCTACAGGAATTCCGCTTGCAAAGATTGCTACAAAGGTAATGCTTGGACGATCACTTGCTGATTTGGGAATAACAGGTGAGATAATTCCTTCTCATATTTCAGTAAAAGAAGCAGTCCTTCCTTTTGACAGATTTCCCGATGTGGACACTTTACTCGGGCCTGAAATGAAATCTACTGGGGAAGTAATGGGTATAGATATTGGTTTTGGAGCTGCATTTGCTAAAGCCCAGCTTGGCGCAGGTCAGAAAATGCCTGTTAAGGGAACAGTTTTTTTAAGTGTAAAAGATAAAGATAAAAAGGGAGTTTTTAATATTGCATTACAGTTTGCAAAGTTAGGGTTCAATATAACTGCAACCCGGGGAACATCAGCGTTTTTAGATAGCAATGGAATATCAAATAAAACGATAAACAAGGTTTCAATTGGAAGGCCTCATGTGGTTGATGCAATCATGAATGGTGAGATAGATCTGATTATAAATACTGAGTCAGATTCAGTATCGAAGAATGACGGTTATCTTATAAGGCGTGCTGCTTTAAAATACAATATCCCATATACGACTACTCTGGCAGGAGCCAATGCAGTTTGTCAGGGCATTACTGCTTTAAAGGAAAAGAGTTTTATCGTAAAATCTGTTCAGGAATATCATAGTTAAGTCGAACATATATGCTTTATCATGTATTGTGTTAACTGCTTTTTTAAAGGACTGAATTTATGGTGTATTTGGATCTAAATCAGGTATTATTTTTTTCTTGCTTATTTACCGGATCAATAATAAAATTTTGAAATAACATAACCCGTGTCAAGACCGCCTATTCTATATCTGTTCTTGTTTAATATTGATGGCGTAGTAAAAAGTCTCTATCTACTGCATTATAGAGTTTGGCCAGACGTTCGACATACTACATGTATGTCTTCACACCTGTCCAACAACTATAATTCATATATGAAGGTTTTTACTTAGCCGTCGGTTATACTTTTTACAGGTTCATCAATATTGCAGGTATATACTAAAACTTAAAATGAGAGTAGACAAATGATTGAATCAAAATATTTAAAAGATAATTTGCAGAATATTCAAAAACTCATGAATATTCCTGCATTAAAAAATTTTGAAACAAAAAGCTTGTCCAAGCTTCTTAAGCTGAGCAAAATCAGGGAATATTCTGACGGAGAAAATATCATCAGAGAAGGTGATCTTGATCCATGGCTTTATTTTCTTCTTAGTGGGAAAGTGGTTGTTAAAAAAGACGATGTGGAAATTACCCGGATATTCAAAGTGGGTGAGATTTTTGGTGAAATGCGAATTGTTGACAGCCTGAATCGATCCGCATCTGTTTTTTCCATCGGCAAGACAGTCTGTCTTGCTGTTGATACATCGTCAAAAGGTGTTGACTCTGATAGTATGGATGAAAAACTGGATTTTTTGCTGCTTCTATATAAGATTTTTGCAGAATATATGTCCCTTCGTCTGCGAATAACAAATGATGAGATTATTAAAGAAAAAAAGAAAACAAGGGATCTTAGAAAGATAATTAAGGATATAGGTAAAAAAATTCCGGCAATGCCAGCGTAACCAAAGCCTATGCATCACAAAAACCTGAAAAGGTATAAGAATCATCAATAAAATCCAAAATCGTAGATAAAAAAACAGAAAAGGCCGGTATTGATTTTTTTGATATACCGGTTTTTTTTGGGAAATATTGCCAAATGAAAAAAACTGTATCATTTTCAAAAAACTCAACAAATGTTTTTTTCCATATCCTGACAAAGTGTAACCTCAAATGCCGACATTGTTATATAAACCCTGAGCATCACGGGAAAGAAACACTTTCAATATCTGTTATTGATGCATGGCTTAAAGAATTTGCAGGGAAGAGTAGTGAATCAAATGTCATATTCCTGGGCGGAGAGCCCACACTTCATCCCGACCTGCCTCTTGCAGTGAAAAAAGCCCGAAAAATGGGATATAATTCAATTACTATCGATACAAACGGTTATCTTTTTCATGATTTTATTGAAAAGGTTCTTCCTGAAGATCTCGACTATATTAGCTTCAGTCTGGACGGTGCAACAAAAGAAACAAATGATATGATCCGCGGTTCAGGTTCATTTGACATATGTACCTCCGGTATAAGGAAGGCAATTTCAAAAGGATTCAATACAAGCCTTATTTATACTGTCAGCAGTCTGAATATTCATGAACTTGAGATGATGGTTCCTTTTGTAAAAAAATTGGGTATCAACAGACTTTTTATACAGGTGTTAGGAATCAGGGGCAAATCGGTTGAAAGTCAAAACGATATGATGCAGGTTTCCAGAGAAAGATGGGCATCTGTTGTTCCTTCAGTAGCTGAAAAGATTGCCGATTCAGGAATAATCGTTTCATATCCAAAAGTGTTTCTTGATATTGATGAACAGTTTGAATGTGCCGGAGTAGTCGCCGATAACTATTTTATCTTTCCAAACGGCAGGGTATATCGCTGCCCTTTATGCGAAGATTTTTCAATTCACAGTATGGCTTTTGAAAACAATAAAATTGTTTTGACTGAAAAAATAAATGAAAATGATTTTTTCCAGTTACAAATTCCTGAAGGTTGTGTTATGAATAAAATCATTCAACCCGACAACCTGACTTACACCAGCAATGGCTCTCCTGAATATAAAATCGCGTGTTGTCTATTGAAAGAGGAAATAAGTAATTGATGGCGTCGTAAAAAGTCTCCATCTACTGCGTTATAGCTTTTGGCCAGACATTCGACATACTACATGTATGCCTTCACGCCTGGCCAAAAGCTATGCCTTGTATATGAAGATTTTTACTTA
>JABHLN010000043.1 GCA_018693105.1 Desulfobacterales bacterium
TACTGCGTTATAGCGGTTGATCAGAAGTTCGACATACTACATGTATGCCTTCACCCCTGATCAACCGCTATGCCTTGAATATGAAGATTTATACTTAGCCATAGATAAAATTTAAGAGTCCATCACGTATCGGGTTTTGCCTGGAAAAAATAAATTTTTTTGGAAGGAATTGAATTTAGATAAAAATACGGATGTTTTTTTCGAGCAGGATGTTAGTTTTTACGGTGGTATAGGGGCTTCTTATTCCTTCTGATATGGAAAAAAGATAGAAATATTGGATATTACTCGAGCATAACCGGGAAAACATACCCGGTTATGCTTTAGTTGTTTCAGGTGCTTACTGCTTTAAAAGCCATTCCCAGTTTTTGTCGACCTCTTTCTGGAACTCTTCAACTATAGGCTGGTTTTCAGGGCTTTTTAGATGCCTGAATCTTCCCTGCATGAATATCCAATCGGTAACAGGCCTGTACTTGGGTTTATAATTAATATTATATTCTCCGTTTTCAACTTCATAAAGAGGCCAGAATCCTGTTTCTACACCAACTCTTGCAGCTTCAACGCCCATATCGGGATTTATTTTCCAACCGAGAATGCAGGGGCAGAGAATATTTATAAAAGCCGGGCCGTCGAGTTCGATAGCTTTTTTAAGCTTATTTGAAAGATCCACAGGTTTGTGAATACTTGCCTGTGCAACATAATCGATATTATGTGCAACCATGATTTTTGTCAGGTCTTTTCTTTTTCCCTGTCTTCCGGAGCTCTTTTTTCCTTTGGGAGAGGTTGTTGTGGACGCCCCAAGGGGAGTCGCACTGCTTCTTTGCACACCGGTGTTCATATAAGCTCCGTTGTCATAGCATATGTAAACAAGGTCGTGACCTCTTTCCATTGCTCCTGAAAGAGACTGGAGGCCGATGTCGTAGGTGCCCCCGTCACCGCCTATTGCGACAAATTTTAATTTCTTGTTGATTTTGCCTTGTCGTTTCAAAGATTTGTACATTGCTTCAACACCGCTCATTGAAGCACCTGCATTTTCAAAGGCTGTATGTATCCACGGAATCTTCCACGCGGAATAGGGGAATATTGATGATGCAACTTCAAGACATCCTGTGGCGTTTCCAGCTACAATTTCATATTTATCCGTAACCCGCGTTAACATTTTTGTAAATATTGGAACAGGGCAGCCCGCACACATTCGATGGCCGCCTGCAAATGCACCTTCTTTTTTTGCCATTTCCTGTAAACCAGGCATAATTAACCACCTCTCACATTCAGATAATCAAACACTTTTTCTACTTTACCATTTTCAAGGTATCGATTGCTTTCTTCAAAAATATTTTGAATGTCGGACATAAAAAGTTCCCGCCCACCTAATCCGAACATCCTGTTGTATACCATCGGGCGATCAGGAACATCAAAAAGAGCAGTTCTTATTTCTGTGAAAAGAGGACCGTAAGCACCCATGCTTTCAGACCTGTCAAGAACGGTAACAATCTTTGCGCTTTTCAAACTTTCTGCTATTTCTTCATACGGGAAAGGCCTGAATGATCTTATTTTTAAAAGGCCGACTTTTTCTCCCTTATTTCTTAGATCGTCCACGACTTCCTTTATTTCTCCTGCTATAGAGTTTATTGCAATTATAACTCTTTCTGCATCATCAAGGCAGTATGATTCAAAAAGTTCATATTTTCTACCGAAGCATTGATAAAACTCCTCACTTACAAGCTTTATTGACTCCTTTGCATTCTGCATTGCCATATGCTGAGCTCTTTTGTGTTCTATATAGTAGTCCTGCAGGTCGAGAGCACCCCATGATACAGGGTTTTCTGTATCAAGAAGTGAATAAGCAGGTTTGAATTCACCGATAAACTCACGGACTTTGTCATCATCTTCCATCTGCATGGTTTGAACACAATGTGAGATAATGAAACCGTCGAGGCAGATCATGATCGGAAGTCTGACATCTGAGGCTTCTGCTATTCTCGGTGCCATTATAAGATTATCGTATGCTTCCTGATTACTTTCTGAATAAAGCTGTATCCATCCTGCATCTCTTGCTCCCATTGAATCGCTGTGATCCGCATGGATATTAATCGGGGCTGACATAGCACGGTTAATCAGTGTCAGTACAACAGGCTGTCTCATACTTGATGCTACGTAAAGCATTTCCCACATAAGGGCCATACCGGCTGAACTTGTGGCTGTCATCACTCTTCCACCGGCAATCGATGCACCGATACAGGCGCTCATTGCACTGTGTTCACTTTCTACAGTGATAAATTCCGTATCCACGAGCCCATCTGCCACAAATTGTGAAAAATCTTCCACTACCTGTGTAGAAGGGGTTATGGGAAATGCCGGAACAACATCAGGGTTTATCTGACGCATGGCCTGACTCATCGCACCGGCACCGGTTATCGCTAATATTTTACTCATACCTGTTTCCTTATATTTCTTCTTTTACGAGTTCGATGGCTATCTTATTGCCTTTTATATTTACCGGGCATTCTTTTGCACATAGACCGCAACCTTTACAGTGGAATAAGTTTATTTCCTTTATTTCTTTACGAGGCTGTCCATTTGGTTTTGTACCGTCTTTTAGAAGAATCGCACCTTCCGGGCAGAAAACCCAGCAAGTCAGACATTGGATACAGTTTTCTTCATACCATAAGGGTCGGTTTGTTCGCCATGTGCCTGTTTCATAGTCTGCAGAATTACCACCTTCCGGGACAACTCCTCCAATAGGAAGTTCCTGCCAGTCTTTTAGTTTATATTTGTCATTCATATTTCTTCCCCGGATTCATAACCTTTTTTTATGGCTTCAAGATTCCTGTCAACAAGTTCACTGCCAAGATTTTTTGCAAAAATCTGTTCTGATTCTTCGAGTAGCTTGTCAATGGAAATAATATTCCCGCATGCTTTTGCAAATGTTCCCATTAATGCCGAGTTGGGAATCTCCTTATTGAAAAGCTGAAAAGAGATTTTATTTGCAGGAACTGTATAAAGTTTTTGACTATTAATTGACAGTGACTGTTTTGTGTTTTCAGCAGACTTTTCTGTATTTACAATAAAGATTGTATCGGGTGTAATCCCTTCAAGAAGATCGGGGCTACCGATAAGTGTAGGATCAACAACTATAACAACATCCGGATTTTGAACAGGGGTATGAATCCTGATCATTTCATCTGCAAACCTGTTAAATGCACGAAGCGGTGCCCCTCTCCTTTCCGGGCCATACTCCGGAAAAGCTGCAACATATTTGCCTGTTCCCTGAACGGCTTCGCTAAGTGATTTGGCTCCTGTCACAGTACCCTGACCTCCGCGACCGTGCCATCTGACTTCAAAAAACTTACGCATATCGAACTCCTGATAACATCTTTTAATTATTGATAGCGTCGTAAAAAGTCTCCATCTGCCGCTATGCCTTGTATATGAAGATTTCTACTTAGCCATCATTTATACTTTTTACGAGTTTAACAATTATTAAAACCTGCCTCAAAAAATACATATATCGTTCGATTTAAAATGCTTAAATATAAAGTGCATGCTGCGCTTTCTATTCAGCATATTTAATACATCGAACCCAATCTGTATTATTGCGAACGGTTATAGTTTTATAATAAATTTATTTCTCCAAGCCGTCCGAACGGACGGTACAAAATATAATCTTCTATACTATAAAATACTAAAAATCAAATAAGGATTTTGTCGGTCAGCGTTTAATTGCAATTTTTTGAAAGTTTCCTGCATTGAAGTTGGGCCGGTGACTTTTGTCAGAATTATTATACGAGGTGGCAGGATTCCGTACTTTTTTATTGAAATGAGACACAGGAAATCGCTTTGTTGTGATATTCAAATATCATGCAAAGGCCTCTTGTGAGAGCTCCGCAGGTTATTATACATGGGATTTTATCACCAATATCTGTTTTATGTCCCGGAGTAAGGGATTTAATAGTTATACCGTTCCCGTTATTGAATATAATTTCAGGACTATGGCTATGCCCACGAAACAGAATTTTTTTGGGATTATTCTTCATGTAAATATCTGCAGTTTTTTTACCCATACCTCTTGTCATGCATGAAAGTCCGAGCTCTTTATAATATGGTAGAGAGTGTGCATATACTATTTTCTCTTCGTTGACTACCGGAACTAGATCTTTAAGATATGTTATGTTTTCCTGAGATATATATTTCCCGGGCTGATACTGCTGATTTATAAGGATTTCATGGTCGTTGTTTCCCTTTATTGCTATTACGTCGTTATCCCTAAGAAGTGTTATGCATTCATCAGCTGTTTCCGGATGTTGAGAATCACAGATGTCGCCAAGGTGGTACAATCTGGAACAACCATTTGCCTTGAGAAAACAGACAGCCCCTGCAATAGTTTCAGCATTTCCATGGCTGTCAGCCATAATTCCTGTTTTTTGTCTGTTTTTCATGTTTCTTTTTAATTTGAATGCACGGTAAAATTATGACGAACTTGTAAAAAGCTAATTCATGGTGCTTTGCACCAATATAACTCGGTAGATGAAGACTTTTTACGACGCCATCAAAACCAGATGTAAAATAGTTTATTGGGGCACCGGTGTCAATGGAGACTTTTACGTAAGCATTAAATATACTTAATTTGTAAGTTGATGAAAATATGGGGGAATATATGAACTTCAATATGTGGAATTTACAAGCTATCACCTGTGGTTACTAATCAGCAAAAACACTTGAATTTAAAAACAATCCTGTTTTGATACATTGATTATTGACACAAAAGATTCATTACATTATAAATCTTAAACCTTAATTGAGGTTTAACAATAACTTTTTTAATATGATAAAGAGAAATAATTCCCAACGTGCAAATTAATTAATCAGAGGTATACTTTATGAGTTTGCAAATTATAGTCATGGTAAAACAGGTTCCTGATACGCATAATGTATCAGGTGATGCCATGAAACCCGACGGAACGGTTAACAGGGCAGTATTGCCGGCAATTTTCAATCCTGAAGATTTAAATGCTCTTGAAGAAGCTATAAAGATCAAAGAAACTATTGGGGGAAAAATAACTGCCATAACAATGGGGCCGCCGAATGCTGTAAAGATTTTAAAAGAATGCCTTTATCGTGGAGTGGATGATGTTGTTCTTGTTTCTGATCGGAAATTTGCTGGTGCAGATACTCTTGCAACATCTTATGCATTGAAATGTGCAATTGAAAAAGTAGAAAAATATGATCTTGTTCTCTGCGGAAGACAGGCCATAGATGGTGATACGGCTCAGGTTGGCCCTCAGATAGCTGAAAAGCTGAATATTAATCAACTGACCTGTGTTTCTGAAATTGTTGAAGTAAATGAAACAGATATAACAATAAAACGTTCAATAGAAAACGGGCATGAATTTCTTAAGAGTAATATGCCGGTTTTGCTGACTGTTACCAATGAAGCAAATGAACCGAGGACACCGAGCGCCAAGCTTGCAGTTGCATACAAAAATATATCAGGCAAAACAAGTGATGAGTCATATGATGATGAATACCTTGAATCCGGAATCGATGACCCTATCAGTTATATAAAAGAATGGAATGTTGAATCAATTAATGCAGACCCGCAATTATGCGGACTTTCCGGATCACCTACAAAAGTTAAAAAAGTTCAGAGTGTAGTATTGACTGCAAGCGATGTAAAACAGATTCAAAATACCGATGAAGGTATAGCGGAATTAATTAATGAGCTTACCGAAGAGCACATTATCGGATAGGAGATAGTAATGAGTGCGAAAAATAGTGTGATGGTTTTTATTGAGCAGAATAACAGCAAGGTAGCGGATGTCAGCCTGGAGCTGGTCAGCGAAGGTAAAAAGCTTGCGGATAAGTTGGGAGTTGCACTAGATGCTGTTGCCATTGGATATAACCTTGAAAAAGAGGTTGAAGTTCTAGGACATTATGGCTGCAATACGGTCTTTTATATTAATGATGAGAGGCTTTCTCATTTTACATCGGTTCCTTATGCTAAAACCATAGTGGAAATTATTAAAAAACATGAACCCCAGATAGTACTTTTCGGGGCGACGACCACCGGAAGAGATGTTGCTCCAAGAGTTGCTTCTGAACTTAAATGCGGCTTAACGGCTGATTGTACTGAACTCCAGATAGGAGAGTACAAGTTGAAGAGCAAAGTTTATAAAAATACTCTTCTGCAAATTCGTCCGGCATTTGGCGGCAATATTGTTGCAACAATTGTTTCTCCTGAAAGTATGCCCAGTATGGCTACCGTCAGGGAGGGCGTAATGAAAATGGCTGAGCCTGACACATCAAAAGAAGTAGAACTTGTCAGTGAAAAATGCGGGCTTGATGACAGCGACTTTATGACTGAAGTCATTGAGGTAATGATAGAAGAAAAAAACGTAGATTTGAAATCTGCTAATATTATCGTTTCTGCCGGAATGGGTGCAGCAACACCGGAAGGCCTTGAACTTGTAAAAAAACTGGCAAATACTCTTGGTGGTGAAGTAGGAGCCTCCAGACCGGTTGTTGATTCGGGTATAATTGATAGAGATCATCAGGTTGGCCAGACAGGCTTGACTGTAAGACCCAATCTTTATATTGCATGCGGAATTTCAGGCCAGATTCAACATCGTGCAGGAATGGCCGAGGCAAAGCGTATAATAGCTATTAACAATGATCCTGATGCACCGATCTTCAATATTGCACATTACGGTATTGTCGGTGATGTTAACGATATTATCAATAGAATGATTAAAGCATACAAGGCAAGGGCATAGGAGGACGACAGTGTCAAATTTTTATAAAGATAATTCGGATATTTTATTCCATATGAAAAATATGGATCTTTCATGGGTTGTCGATTTAAAGGAAGACGGTTTTGCTGATAAGGGTAAGTATTCCTATGCCCCGGAAGACTACGACGATGCTATTGACAACTATGGCCGGGTTCTTGAAATTGTAGGTGAGATAGCTGGTGAATTTGTTGCACCACGATCTTCTGCGGTTGATGAAGAAAGTGCTCAATACAAAGACGGTGAGGTGATTTATGCAAAGGGAACGGCAGAGGCTATAGATCGTATAAATAAGGCGGATCTTGCAGGATTTACCGTTCCGAGAAAATACGATGGAATCAACATGCCAATCACTATTTATTCGGCTGCAATTGAAATGATTTCAAGGGCTGATGCCAGCTTTATGAACCTTTTTGGACTTCAGGGAATTGCAGATACTATTACAAAGTTTGCTTCTGAAGATCAGAAAAGGCGTTATCTTCCGCGTTTTTCATCCGGTGAAGTTATGGGCTCAATGGCGCTTACGGAACCTGATGCAGGCTCCGACCTTCAAGCGGTTATGCTCAAGGCCACTGAAGGAAAAGACGGTAAATGGCATTTAAACGGAGTTAAGCGTTTTATTACCAACGGGTGTGCAAAGATTTCACTGGTTATGGCCCGATCAGAAGAGGGGACCAAGGGCGGACGGGGTATCTCGCTTTTTATTTATGAACGTGATGAAAATATGAAGATCCGCAGGATAGAGCACAAGCTTGGCATAAAAGGTTCCCCAACCTGTGAGCTTCAATTCAACAACGCAGAGGCTGAGCTTCTAGGAAAAAGGAAGATGGGTCTTATTAAGTACACTATGTATCTTATGAACGGTGCACGAATTGCGATTTCGGCACAGGCTGTAGGTATTGCTGAAGCAGCCTACCGGGAAGCCGATTCATATTCAAGGCAGCGTGTACAGTTCAAAAAAGCTATACGTGATTTTTCTGCTGTTTATGAAATGCTCACTGACATGAAAGTAAATATTGAGGCAGGTCGTACTCTTCTTTATGAGACTTCAAGAATTGTTGATATTAAAGAAGGGCTTGAAGATAAAATTGATGACCATCCTGAAAGTGCTGGAGACCTGAAAGGCGAATTTAAACGTTATTCCAAGTATGCTTCATTGTTTACGCCAATTGTAAAGGGGTATACATGCGAGATGGCAAACAAGGTCTGCTATGATGCCATTCAGATCCATGCAGGGGTTGGTTTCACCTGTGAGTTTAATGTGGAACGCCATTACAGGGATGTTAGAATAACAAACATTTATGAAGGGACAACACAATTACAGGTTGTTGCAGCTATTGGTGGTGTAATCGGAGGAGTAGTTTTCGAGCGTCTAGGCGAATATGAAAAAAATTATGACTTTCAACCAGTTTCGGATCTTTTTGCCATTATAAGGGAATTCAGGACACAGCTTGAATCAGCCGTTTCCCATGTTAAAGATAAAGGGGATTCAAACTATCAGGAGTTTCACGCAAAACGGCTTGTTGATATGGCAACTGACACAATTTTAAGTTACCTTTTATGTATTGATGCCATTAAGTCTGAAAGAAAGAAAAAAGTTGCACAACTTTTTATTTCAAAAGCAAAGCATCGGATTGAATCTGACCTTGATTATGTTTTGTCAAATGACGATTGTTATATTGAACTTCATAAAGATATAATTGACTCCGAAGAAATAGTATAGACAAAAATAAATATCCCGACTTCAAAAGGCCGGGCTTTGGTTTAAAACTGGTTTTATTAGTTTTATTGGTTCTATTTTTTATCTCTCACCCGTTCGCTTTGCACACTTGAGGCACAGAGGACTCAAAGTTTTTTTGTTTTTTGGCTGGTTTACTGGTTGGCTAAAAAAACATACGTACATCAATTTCCTTTGCTGAAGACTTCTTTGGTGATTTTATTTAAAAACATCAATAACAAAACCCAGAAGAATCACATATAATGACTCCATATAATAAAGAACAGTCTGAAGCCATTTTTATGGTTAAAGATCATTTGGCGGCACTTTCAGAATCTGAAAAAGACAGATTGAAATCAGAATGCCGTGAATATCTTTTGTTCAGGGAAGATGTCGGGGAATTCCTTGATGAAAATTTCAGCAGTATCTGTACAAAAAAGTGTTATGATAACCGTTTGAGTGCCTGCTGTTCAAAAGAGGGAATAATAACTTTTTTTTCAGATGTTGTTATCAATATTCTTTATTCCGAAGAGCACGAAATAATTAAGCTGGTTGAGGCGGTTGAAAATGGTAATCGCGGTTTTAAATGTGTATACCTTTCTGAATCGGGATGCCTCTGGCGGATAAAGCCTATAGTTTGTGAAATGTTTTTATGTGATCAGTCCCAAAGCGAGGTTTTTGACGATAAAACGTTTGCAAGGGAAAAATGGGAACATTTCAGAAAGCTGGAAAAAAAATTTAAATGGCCGGATCGTCCGGTCCTTTTCGATTATCTTGAAAGTTATTTCATTAAAGCGGGTTTCAAATCTTCTCTTATGTATTTTCATAACAGCCCCGGACTTATGCGAATAAAAAAACTTGCCGGATTAGAAATCTAAAAAAATTATATTGACAAAAAAAGTTCGATTATGCTTAATAGTTGACTCATTAGTCAAGTTGTTTCTGAATATATAAAATTTATACAGAAAATGTTGCGAAGCATAATTATTATGAAGAACTCATAAAAAGTATAACCGATGGCTAAGTAGAAATCTTCATATACGACGCCATCAATTATGATTTGAACTTGACTTCTTTTATTTGGTTTTATAATATTCCATCATATGTTGGAAGCTAATAATGGATATGGGCGATAAAAGTGTAAATTCTATTGTTTAACTGTTTATTACTAAGGAAAGATTAGTCAGAAGGTTAGTGTATAACAACTTATAAAAAGAGAGGTAATAAAAGTGGATTTTGGACTAACCAAATCGGAAAAAGAAATGCAGAAAGCCGCAAAGGCTTTTGCCAAGGGGGAATTTGACAAAGATATGTCCCTTGAGCTTGACAAAAAAAAGGAGTTCCCTACGAAGGTTTGGGAAAAAGCCGGTGAACTTGGCTTTATCGGGATGCATTTTTCTGAAGAATGTTCAGGTCAGGATCTTGGCCTTATGGAAAGCTGCATCGTTATTGAAGAATTCTGCCGCAAGGATTCAACTTTGGGAAGTACTCTGGCTTTTTCCAGTTACGGCTCTGAAAGCATATTGAAATACGGCAGTGATGAATTGAAGAAGAAATTCCTTCCCGAAGTCGCTGAAGGTCGAATGCTTTCCAGTTGTGCATTCAAAGAAAACGGGAAAGGTTACAACTTTAAGTCTCTTTCTACAACAGCCGTAAGAGATGGTGATGAATGGATTATCAACGGGGAAAAAACATATGTATTAAATGGAGGCTCCGCCGGTTTCTATACTGTGCTTTGCCAGACTGATTCTGATGCAGACATAACTAAGGGCTTAAGCATGTTTCTTGTAGAAGCTGATCGGGAAGGTCTTGTCGCCGATGATGTTGGTGAGAAACTAGGACTTAGGATGATAAAAACAGCTACCATTAAACTTAATAATGTTCGTGTCCCTGCTTCAAATCTAATAGGAAATGAAGGTAGCGGGTATAAGCAGATTCAGGAGTTTTTCGATATAAACAGAATTATTATTTCTGCTCAAGCTGTTGGTATGGCTCAGGGTGCTTTTGACCGGGCTCTTGATTATGTGAAGCAGAGGGAACAGTTCGGGAAAAAAATAGCTCAATTTCAGATTACGGGACATAAAATTGCCAACCTGTCTACTACCATAACTCAGATCAGGCTGTTAACATACAATGCCGCGTGGAATTATGATCAGGGTAAGAATGATTCTAAATTAACCGCCATGGCAAAACTTGCCTCAACAAAGGCAGCTGTTGATGTCGCAGCTGAGGCGATCCAGCTTTTTGGCGGATATGGGTTTATGACTGAATATGAAGTTGAACGCTATTACCGGGATTCGAAGGTTATTGAGATCTTTGAAGGCAACCGGGGTGTTCAGCGTGATGCAATCGGGAAAGATGTAATAGGAAAGATCAAGAAATAAAAAGTCCTGATGTTATTTGTTAATAATCTGCCTGTATATGAAAGTTTTGGCAGTATAATAAGGAGACAGATTTTATGGAAATTTTGAAATATACCGAGGAACATGAAAAATATCGGGAAAAACTTCGGGTCTTTTTTGAAAAAGAGGTTACTCCATATGCTGATAAATGGGAAGAGGACCATGCTGTACCCAAGGAGGTTTGGAGAAAAGTCGGGCAGGCTGGTCTGCTATGCCCCCTGGTGCCTGAAGAATATGGTGGAATAGGCGGTGATTTTAGTCATGTAGTTGTATATATGGAGGAATTCGCTAAAACCAAACAAAGTGGTCTCATGCTGACACTTCATAATGATATTGTTGTTCCGTATATTCTTGCATACGGGACTGAAGAAGTAAAAAAGAAATATCTGCCCAAGTGTGTCTCAGGAGAATGTATAACCGCTGTTGCCATGACCGAACCTGCTGTGGGAAGTGATCTTTCGGGAATGGAAACAACTGCGGTTGAAGATGGAGATGAGATCATTATCAACGGCAACAAGACCTTTATATCCAACGGTCATGTTTCAGACCTGGTAATAGTTGCTGCACGTAATTCTGAAATCGATGATCCATATAGCGGAATAAGCCTTTATCTTGTTGAAGACGGCACACCGGGATTTGAAAGAGGAGAGAAGTTTGATAAGCTGGGTATGAGAAGCCAGGATACAGCCGAACTGTTTTTCAACAACTGTCGCATCCCGAAAGAAAATATGCTTGGGACAAAGGGCGGCGGATTCATCATGCTTATGGAAAAGCTTCAGCAGGAACGGCTTTGTGCTGCTATAGGCGGTGTGGTCGGGTCCGAGGCGATTATAAAGGAACTGATAGAGTTCTGCCAAAAAACCATTGTAGATGGCAAACCCCTGTCAAAATCCCAGGCTATTAGGTTTGAACTTGTTGAAATGGCTACCGAGGTAAAGCTTGGAAGAACCTTTATGGAAACGCTGATTTATGATCATATTGACGGGCAGAATGTGGTTGTTGAAACATCGATGCTGAAAAGCTGGGGTACAGACCTTCTAAATGATCATGTGAACAGGGCCCTTGAAATTATGGGTGATTATGCCACTCTCGAAGAAAGTGTTCTCGTAAGGGGCTTTCGTGACAGTCGTATCACTACGATATTTGCCGGTACGAACGAGATTATGAAACAGGTTGCGGCTCAATTTATGGGCATATAAAATAATAATATTTTACTTTGTATACTAAGGCTTCATTTGTACTGATTTCAGTTATAGATGAAGTCTTTTTTTTGTTACATAGCTGTTGTTACAGGGGACCGCAAGGAGAAGGCTCTTGTGGATCTATGATTTTTCTTGACAAAGAATTTATCAGAATGTAGTTAAATTGATTGTCCTTTGTGTCGAATTTATTAATAGATATTACTGAAAGACGCCGGGGAAGAATATAGAATTAGTTAACATTGCTGTATATATGCTGGTGAAATCATCAACTATTAAGATGACGGAGTATTCATGAGTACAATAGATGATAAGGCTACAGAGGTTCCCGAAGATGCTGCCGGTGAGTCCGCCGAAACAGTCCCTCCTGAGCAGGAAAAGGAAGAAGTTGCTGAAAAGAAAGAGATTAATAAAGGCTTAGTGATCTTTGTATTTATTGCCGCATTTGTTGCAAGCCTTATTGTGGGATGGATTTTATTCCCTATGGTTCTCTATACACAAGAGAATCAGCCCATAGACTTCAATCATGCCCTACATCTTGAAGAGGTGGAAAACAGCTGTGAAAGTTGCCATTTCTTCAGGGAAGACGGAAGCTATGCAGGTGTTCCAAAGCTTGCTCAATGCGTAGACTGTCATGATGAGGTTATGGGCGATGATCCTGATGAGCTTGCTTTTGTAGAAAACTATGTTCAGAAAAATATCGAAGTGCCGTGGCTTATTTATTCCCAACAGTCTGATTGTGTATTCTTTTCACATGCCGCACATGTAAAAGCTGCAAAAATGGATTGTGTATCATGCCACGGAGATATTGGTGAGTCTACAAGCTTAAAGGTTTATGAAAAGAATATAATAACCGGAATCAGCCGTGATATATGGGGTAAGAATATTGGAGGCATAAAACTTCATTCCTGGGATAGGATGAAGATGAATGATTGCGCTAAATGTCATAAAGAAGAGACCGGAAATCAGGGCGCATGTTTTCAATGCCATAAGTAATAACCTTTGAGATAATAATCTTACCGGATGTGTTTTAGAGGACGAATATATGAAAATTGACAGAAGAGATTTTTTGTCGCTTGGAATCGGGGCTGCAGCAGGTATTGGAGCCGGAACGGCACTTTCACCACTACCCTGGAAATTAATTGACGACAGTTCCATATGGTCACAAAATTGGCCATGGACCCCTGTTCCTCCTGACGGTGCAGTCAGTTTTAAAAACTCCGTTTGTACTTTGTGTCCGGGCGGCTGCGGAATAACTGTCCGAAAAGTTGAAGACAGGTGCATCAAGATTGAAGGCACAAAGGGAAACATAGTAAATAATGGTGGGATATGTATTCTGGGACTATCCGGTCTGCAACTCCTTTATGGCCCTACAAGAGTAAAAGCACCAATGAAAAAAGACGGGGGGCGATGGAAGGAAATATCATGGGATAGTGCCATAGACGAGATTGTTAAAAGGCTGAAAAATATCAGGAAAGAAGGAAAACCTGAAAGTGTTGCCTGTGTTTCCGGGACTGACCAGGGGACGGTGGCACAGCTTATTGGCAGATTTCTTACAGCATATGGATCACCTAACTATATCCGCACTTCTTCCATAGCAGATTCTTATGAAATTGCCTTGAAGAAACTGCATGGACAGTTTTCATCCATAGGCTTTGACTTCGAAAATTCTGATTTTGTTTTGAGCTTTGGCAGCGGAGTAGCTGATGGTTGGGGATCTCCTGTACGAATGTTTAAGGCCAACAGTAAATGGAAAGACAGCAAAGATAAAGCTTTATACCAAATTGAATCACGCCTTTCCAATACTGCCGCAAAAGCTGATAAGTGGATTGCAATTATTCCCGGTACGGAAGCTATTCTTGCAATGGGGATTGCAAATGTAATTATTCAGAAATCTTTGTATAAAAAGAAGTTAATAGAAAAATATTCAAAAGGTTTTAATAATTTCAAGGCTTTGGTTCTCAAAGAATACAGTCCTGAAAAGGTTTCAAAAATAACTGGCGTTAAAAAATCGGAAATTATTGCTATAGCAAAAAAGTTTGCCGGTGCGTCAAGGCCGGTTGCCATTTGCGGCAGTGGCCAGGGAAGAACACCAGGAAGCATTTTTGAATTTATGGCTGTTCATGCTCTTAATGCCCTGATAGGAAGTGTAAACAATATAGGCGGGGTTTTTTCAGTCCCCGAGCCGGATTACATCAAATGGACAGAAGCAGAAAAAGACGATGTTGCAGCAAAGGGAATTAAAACAGACAGAATTGACGGAGCAGGAAAGAAATATCCTGACACAAGATACCTTATAAACAGGCTTATTGATTCTATCAATTCCACCGGTGATTCACCGGTAGAGCTTCTTTTTGTTAATGGTGCTAACCCCTGTTATACAATGCCTGATACTGAAAATGTTATTAAAGCCTTTAAGAAAATACCTTATATAGTTAGTTTTTCATCATATTTTGATGAAACTACGGAAATGGCTGATATTATTCTTCCCAACCACACAAACCTTGAACGTCTTGAAGATATACCTCTGGCTGCCGGACTGATAAAACCGGTTGTCGGGCTTTCAATGCCTGTGGTTGAACCTGAGTGTAATACAAGACATATTGGTGACGTATTTATCCAGATGGCAAAATTAATGGACGGAAATATCAAAGCGTCTTTTCCCTGGAACAACTATGAAGAATGCCTGAAGAAAACTCTTGGCGACAAATGGGATAAACTGGCAAGAGATGGATACTGGGTGGATGAAAACTCCAGAGCTTCAAGAGGAATATTTGATTTTACTCCTCTTGTAAAAAATAACAGGAATCTTGTTAAACCGGAAGGCAAGTCAAAACTTACACTTATTCCATATGATTCCATGAGACTTACAGTAGGATATATTGGTGATCCTCCATTTGCGATGAAGACTGTTGAGGATACAATTCTTAAGGGAAATGATGTGTTTGTTGAAATAAATCCCAAAACGGCGGCGGACTATAATCTCTCGGAAGGTGATAAAGCCCGGTTGACTACTTCAAAAGGAAAAGCAAAAGTAAGAGTTCATCTTTATGATGGAATCAGGCCCGGTATTGTGGCGATGCCGAGAGGGCTTGGTCATACTGAATTTGATGAATATCTTGCAGGTAAAGGCGAGAATTTCAATAAGCTTATCGGCCCTGTTGAAGATCCTGTTTCAGGTCTTGATGCTGCGTGGGGTATACAAGCAGAGATTACCAAAACCTGAATAGTCGAAAACCATAGTAAGAGGTTCTGATGAAAGTAGATACAAAACAGAAAAAATTCGGAATGGCCATAGATCTTGACAAATGCACCGGATGCGGATCCTGTATGGTGGCCTGTATGTCGGAAAACAATGTGCCGTTCAAGAAGGATGAAACAAACAAGCTTGACAGTATTACATGGATAAAGGTCTACAAAGTAACAAACGACAAAAAATATCCGGATACTGATTTATGCTATATACCCCGACCATGTATGCATTGTGACGGACAACACGGGCACGCACCATGTGTATCCGTCTGTCCTGCGGTTGCAACCGATAATGACAAAAGCACCGGTGTTGTCAGTCAGATTTATACACGATGTTTTGGATGTCGTTATTGCATGGCTGCGTGTCCTTATCATGCTCGTTATTTCAATTGGTGGGACCCGGTCTGGCCTGAAGGTATGGAGAAATATCTGAGTCCGAATGTTTCACCTCGCATGAGAGGTGTAGTAGAAAAATGCAGCTTTTGTTTTCACAGATATCAGCTTGCAATGGATAAGGCATATGTTGAAGGAAGAAGGGAACTCAGAGAGGATGAGTACCAGACTTCCTGCACCCAGGCCTGCCCTGCAGGAGCGATAACCTTTGGTGATTTGAACAACCCGAAACATACTGTTCACAAAATGGTTCAACCTGACAATAAACACCATGGAAAACCGAAAAACCCGAAAGCTTTCAGGCTGCTGGAAAGACTCGGAACAAACGCGAAGGTCTATTATCTGTCAGATCGTAAATGGGTAAGAAAACTAGGTGATAACCAGACACCAAACGAAGAATCATCCAAAAAGCATTAAATTTTTTTTGGATTGAAATATATAAAAGTAAAAAAGATAAACAGTTATTTTAAGGAGCATATTACTTATGGATTCTGCTTTAATACCCAAAGGAGTCAAACGATGCCCGCTGCCGGTATTCGCAGCAGGAATTGCTGTTGTCGGTGCAGTTGTTTTGTGGGGTGTTGCCGGAATGCTTCTTTGCTGGTTAAAAGGTCTTAACCAGACAAATATGAATGATTCATATGGGTTTGCATTGTGGATATGGGCTGACCTTGCGGTTATTGCCGTGGGTGGAGGGGCTTTTTTTACAGGTTTTCTCAGATATATTATTAATAAGGAAGAACTTAAGAATATTGTTAACTTTGCGGTACTTGTAGGGGTTAACTGTTATGTCGGTGCTCTTCTTATACTTGGAATTGATGTCGGGCAGCCTTTACGTGGATGGTTCATTTTCTGGCATGCAAATGTTCATTCAATGTTGACCGAGGTTGCATTTTGTCTTTCGTGCTACCTTGGTGTTCTGATAATTGAATATATTCCACTGGTTCTGGAGAACCGTCAGATTGACAAAGTTCCGTTTTTTCATAACCTGGGTCACAATATGCATGAAATAATGGCAGTGTTTGCAGCCACAGGTGTTTTCCTTTCATGTTTTCACCAGGGGTCGTTGGGAGGCGTTGCAGGTGTGCTTTTCGGAAGACCTTTCAGCTACAGGGAACATCTCCTCGTATGGCCATGGACATTCTTCCTTTTTACCTGGTCTGCCGCGGCATTTGGTCCATGTTTTACAATTCTTTGCACAAAAATCACTGAAGTTATTACAGGAAAGAAACTTGTTAAAGACAATGTTATTGAACTGCTTGCCAAGATATCGGGCTGGATGATATTCTTCTACATTATTGCAAAGACTACTGATACCTGGTACTGGGCTGCTCATACAGCTCCGGCAATGGGTTTTGAATTGAATGATTTTTATAATAACGTTTTATACGGAAAGTGGATTTTGTATGCAGAGATCATAGTTGGAGGATTTATTCCTGCACTTATCCTTATAACAAAAGCAGGTCGAAGAAATCCTTTATTATTATGGACAGCTGTTCTTCTGGCAACTTTTGGTGTTTGTCTAAATCGCTGGGTTATGGTCTGCCAGACAATGGCTGCACCTGTTTTGCCGTTTGACAAATGGGTTCTTTATTCACCGAGCTGGCAGGAGGTTTCAACTACTATTCTTCCTGTGGCGCTTGGTATTATCGTAGTTTCCTTATCTTACCGTTATTTACCGGTATTTCCTCAGGAACAGGAGTTGAACCCTATAGATTAGTAAATACCTTATTTAGAAGGTAGGAGGTTTTTTATGTTTCCTTTTAGTTTTGAATGGGCCTGGGACGCTGCTCATATAGTTTTTATGGGTGGTCTCTGGTATGCGTTGTCGATTGTCGGCCTTGGAATGACTTATTGCATAATAAAAGCAACCATAGATACGATTAGTGGAAAAGGCGGTAATCACCACTGATATCTGCAAATTATAGATTATAAAAAGCGCTTACTCCGTTGGAAGATATGGGGAAGCGCTTTTTTGTTTTAAAACAGGGGTTGCCTCCTGAAAAAATGATCTGTAAACTCAAAATATATCACAACATATTCCAGCATATTTAATTAAAGATTTCAGGAGCCCATATTTTATGGGGATAAAAAAGTATGGATAAAATTGTTATAGAAAGCGGGCAATCATTAGAAGGAGAAGTTAAAATAAGTGGTGCAAAGAATGCGGCTCTTCCTATACTTGCCTCATCACTTTTAACAGATGGTCAATGTACATATCATAATGTTCCTAACCTTAGAGATATTGAAAGTATAAAGCAGCTTCTTTCCCATCTTGGAGCTAAGGTAGAGTCCGAAGGTGATGTTGTATGGATAGATTCAAGCGGGTTATATAACCATGAAGCCCCATATGAACTTGTTAGAAAGATGCGTGCTTCAATTCTTGTTTTGTGTCCGCTTGTTGCAAGGCTAAAAAAAGCAAGGGTGTCTCTTCCCGGTGGGTGTGCAATTGGTGCAAGACCGATTAATTTCCATTTGAAAGGACTTGAAAGTATGGGAGCCCATGTTGAACTTGAACATGGTTATGTTAATGTCTCTGTTAAGAATCTGAAAGGTGCTGAGATTTATTTCGATATTCCATCAGTTACCGGTACTGAAAATCTATTGATGGCTGCAGCTCTTGCAGATGGTATTACAATTCTTAGAAACGCCGCTCGTGAACCGGAAGTTATTGCACTTATAGATGTGTTGAATCAAATGGGTGCTGATATTAAAGGAGCCGGTACATCAAAAATAATCGTAACCGGTGTCTCTTCACTCAAGCCGGTTTCTGTTAAAATAATTCCGGATCGTATTGAAACAGGAACATTTATGGTAGCTTCAGCAATTACAGGTGGTGATATAAAAATACTTGACTGTGAACCTGATCATATTGGAGGAATCATTGACAAGATAAAACTTTCCGGTTCTGAAGTTGAGATTGAAGATAAAAGTACTATTCGTGTAAGAGGCACCGATGAAATTAAAAGCATAGATATTAAAACACTTCCTTACCCGGGATTTCCAACCGATATGCAGGCTCAGTTTATGGTATTAATGTCTGTCGCCAGGGGGACATGTATAATCACCGAAACTATTTTTGAAAATCGTTTTATACATGTCAGTGAACTCAGACGCCTGGGGGCTGATATAACTATTTCCGGTAACATTGCAATAATTAAAGGCGTTACAGCGCTTGACGGTGCTCCGGTTATGGCAACAGACCTAAGGGCAAGTGCATCTCTTATTCTCGCCGGACTGGTTGCAAATGGCGCAACTGAAGTCAGCAGGGTATATCATCTTGATCGCGGTTATGAGTATATTGAAAAGAAGCTTGAAAAGCTTGGTGCAGCGATAAAAAGAGTAAAGTAAATCACAGGTTTTACTTCAGAACATATCATTCTAAAATGCAATGAAAATAATAGGTTACTCTCTTTATAGTAGTGAGAATCACTATTAGTCAGTTTTATGCGAATTCATCAATCTTCAAAATACAATATCAAATAAATGAACATAAAGGATATTAACAGACCTGTTATCCCCCTTCTGATTTCCTTAATAGCCGGAATTTATTCCGGCTCAAAGTTTCCGGATTTTGAAATCTGGTCATATGTACTCATTTTTTTATGCATTGTTTTTATTTTATTTAATATTTTCAGGGAAAAAAAATCATTCCTTTATCCGGTTTTACTCTTTTTCTTTATAGGGTATTGTTCCATCGTTTTTTACATTTCACCAAAGTTTCCTTCTAATCATATCATCCATTATACCGATGGTGAAAAATTTAAAATAACCGGTATTGTTTCGAAAAAACCTCAAAAGTATAAAAATCGTATCAGGTTTATTTTAAACTCTGAATCACTTGAAAAAAACGGAAACTTTTTTAAGGTTACAGGTAAGATATATGTGACCATGATTGCAGAATCTACGGATCTTTCACAAAATGACAGAATCTCTTTTAAAAGTCGTATAAGGTCAATAAGAAATTTTAACAATCCGGGTGCATTTGACTATAAAAGATATATGGCTTTTAAATCGGTTCGGGGTACTGCCTATACAAAGGAGAATGAGGTTGTAATTCTTAAAAAAAATCATCATGAAGGTTTCCGGCAGATAATTGAAAATACAAGAAACGGCATATCTGGCTTAATTGATGCCGGGGTGTATGAAAATGAAAGTAGAAATGTTTTAAAAGCTCTGATAACAGGTGAAAAAACCTTATTGTCCCGGGAACTTCGTGATGATTTTAACCGAGCCGGTGTAAGCCACATCCTTGCCATATCAGGCTTACATATAGGAATTGTTGCTTCATTTGCATTCTTTTTATTCAATTGGGTTTTTTCTCGAATAAACTTTTTCCTCTGGAAAGGGTGGACAAAAAAAGGTGCCGCTTTATTATCTTTATTTCCTGTAATTTTATATGGTTTTCTTGCAGGTATGTCTCCCTCTACCCAGAGAGCTGTTATTATGGTGACAGTTTTTTTAATGACGTTCTGGTTTGAACGGGATCGTGACATAATTAATACTCTGTCAATTGCAGCTATAGTTATACTTATTATAAGCCCGTCTTCATTGTTTTCAATATCTTTTCAGCTTTCATTTTCAGCTGTTTTTTTTATAATTTACGGGATATCAAGGACCAACGTACTGGGAATATCCGACAAGAACTATTTTAAAAAAATTTTAAACAGGCTTGAAATTTTTATCAAAGTTTCAGTTTTTGCAATGCTTGGTACCCTGCCTTTTGTGATGTTGTATTTCAACCAGGTTTCTCTGGTTGGAATTCCTGTAAATATTATTGTTGTACCATTAATAGGATTTGTTGTTGTTCCTCTGGGGCTATTATCTGTATTTATATACCCTTTTATGGAAACTGCAGCAGTATTATGTATCAAAATAGCTGGCCTAATACTCCAAAAAAGCCTGTTAATAGTTCATCTCTTTTCGGATCTGCCGTTTGCAGCAGCAAAAACGGTTACACCTTCTATTCTGGAGATTATATGTTATTATATTCTACTTTGCGCAATTTTAAACATAAAAAAAAGGGCAGGGACTAAAGACGATGATCAGGTTCAGGATAAAGAATCAGGGGGTGTAGAATCTGATTACTCATTAAAGAAAGCTTCAACAAGAGTCGCAACGATAATTTTCTGTGCTATGTTTCTAGTATTTATTGTTGATATCATATACTGGATGAATCAACGGATATGGCACAGAGATCTGAGGGTTTCAATAATTGATGTTGGTCAGGGTACGGCATCCTTACTGGAGCTGCCTGGTGGGTATAATATCCTGATAGATGGTGGAGGTTTTTCGGACAATTCGTCATTTGATGTGGGAGAAAGGATAATTGCTCCTTTTTTATGGCGCAGGAAAATAATGACCGTTGATACTATTATACTCTCACATCCAAACAGTGACCATTTGAACGGATTACTGTATATAGCGAAATTTTTTAATGTGAAAAATGCATGGACAAACAATGAAACTGCGGATACCGTCGGATACCGAAAATTCATTGAAATAATTGAAAAAGAAGATATAAATGCACCTGCTTTTCCAGATATACCTGAAACGCAATTAATAAATGGTGTGAAAGTAAATATACTTTATCCGGAACGAGATTTTGCCGGGGCAAAAATACTGCAAAAATCACGAAATTCTAATAACAATTCTTTGGTTATTAAAGTTGAGCTTGGTTCAAAATCGTTTCTTTTCCCGGGTGATATTATGGAAGTCGGTGAAAAGAAACTTGTCGCAATGTCAGGTGAGAAACTTCAATCTGATGTATTGATTGCACCTCATCACGGGAGCAGGACTTCAAGCTCAAAGGTGTTTCTTGATATGGTAAAAGCTGAAACAGTGATTATACCTGCTGGTTGGAATAATAGGTACAGGTTCCCATCACCTGTGATTTTAAAAAGATACAAGGAAAGAGGATGGCATGTTTTTCGGACTGATATCAATGGTGCCGTCAGCATTACAACATACGGAAAATCGCTTAAAGTAAAACCCCTGATAGATTCCCCTTTTAATTAAAAGAGAAACATATTTTATTGACATTACTATACGTTTATAATAGATTCAGCGAATTATATAACAGGCTAATATGCTAAACGATTTGATTTAATTTAGACAGTAGGACAGTATTTTTTTTGTGAAATAATGGCTATGTGTTCGGGTTCATTTATTCAATTTTAACATTTCCAAGGAGAAAGCATGAAAAGTACAATAAAACTATTGGTTGCCGGTATTTCTTTTATGATAATGTTGGGTTTTATGATTGGATGCGGGGATAAAGCCCCTGCAATGCCTGATAACATAGCTGTTAAATTACTTATGAAAAAGTATGGTGAGGCCTCAGCCGAACAAGATTTTAAAACATTAAGAAAAATATATACTCCTGACATAAAATCACGTACTATTCATCCACAGGGAGTGTCTAATATGACAGGGCCGGATCAGATTATCGATGCTGCCAAAGGTTTTAAAGTTGAAAACATGAAAAACAAATCAATTAAATTTAATGAAATTGAAGGTAATAATACCAGCGTAATCCTCGTTAATAATTTTACTATGCCTATGATGGGTGATGTAGAATCAGAAATGGTTATAGGTATGGTTAAAATAAAAGGGAAATGGTATATTAATAATATTGAGAATACGATTTACTAAAAAAAATAACGTATTCCCCCCTTCCCTTTTACAGGAAAGGGGGGCGTTAGACCCCTTTGTTAGATTCATGTAGTATCTTACTATCATATCAAATAAACCCGAACCAAAACTGTGTGCCTTCCAGAGTCATTTTTCGCAACAGCTAATCCCCAATTGTTTGACATTCCGGTCAAAGTGGTGTATGATACTTAAAATACAGATAATATTGCCGCGCCATCTTTCTGGTTTCAGGCATTCATACTCAAGCTTTTTTCTCAGGCAACTGAATATGAGTCGGATTTGCTGCATTATTAATATTCACTGCAAAAACCTGTTTTTTAAATAAGTTTGTGATTGAATTTAATGTAATTAGTTAACTATTAGGAGTATTATTATGGCAGTTATAACAATTTCCAGACAATTCGGGGCAGGCGGACGAACACTTGGAGGTATGGTTGCAAAAGAACTGGACTACCTGTTCCTTGATGATCTATTAATTGATGAAATATCCAAAAAAGCAAAGGTCTCTCCTAACTGGGTGAAATCCATTGAAAGGACAGCCGGTGGGGCGATGTCAAAATTTATTTCAGGTGTGTTAAGTCGCGGCTATATGGAACGTCTTATGGGTGCAAAAGGATATATTGATGAGGAAATATATATTGAATTGCTCAATGAAGTCATAACAAAATTTGCGGAACAGGATGACGTGGTAATAATGGGGCGGGGAGGACAATATATATTAAGCGATTTTAAAGGTGCATATCATGTATTGCTTGTGGCAGAGCCGGAGAGTAGAATTCAGTTCATGCAGAAGTATTACAAAATGAATGAACAACAAGCTGATAAGGCCGTTAAGCAGGGAGAAAAAAAAAGGACAAATCTATACAAAAAACTTGGTAAAAAAGATTATGACCAATCGCAACTATATCACCTTACTATGAATATGAGCAGGTTTACTATTGATGAAGCTCTAAAGCAGATTGTTACACTTGTTACAGGGACTTGTCAATTATAAGTATTTTTTTTAATTTACACTCCGGTTCCGCCTTTCTACTTGAGAATCGGTGTTTAATGTCCGGGTTAGATTTAAATTTTTCTTCCTTGAAACTAAACAAAATTGAACATTTTATGGGAGTGTACTCCTGTAGAATCTCCATGGATGAGAGAATACAGAATTTTTAGTTACAAATGAAGTATTATATTACCACAAAGAAATTCATATTTTAAAAAGCTTGCCTGACAGTTTGAAAATTTAAGAAAAGGTGTTTTGAAGTATACCGGTAGCAACCGGCTTAACTTCACTATTTCTATTCATGTCAATCAAGGTCATTCCAGAAATAAGTCAGTCATGCAAATACCAAAACAAAATGGAGGTTATGCATGAAAGAATTGATCTTTCAAAATCCATTCATGAGAGCAGTAGAGGGGCATCCTGAAAACGTAATAGTCAAGTACGGTGATTATTCGGCAACATATTCACAACACTTTGAGAGAGTCTGCCGCCTTTCGGGTGTGCTGCGAAATGAACTCGGTATTGAAAAATCCGACCGTTTCGGAATCCTTTCCAATAACAACAACCAATACCTCGAATTGTGGCATGCCGGCCTTCTTGGCGCTGCCGTTTTAAACCCTCTCAATATAAGGCTAAATGCAAACGAAATAAAATATATTTTAAACGATTCAGGAGCAAAAGTAATCTTTGTTGACTCGACATTTGCACCCGTCATTGAGTCAATAAGATCGGATTTAAAAGACATCCGCCATGTTGTACTTATTGATAATGGGGACGTATCCCATGACCTGCGTTATGAAGAACTGATTGAGAGCTCAAAGCCTGTAATGCCGGAAGAACCGGAGGAAACTGATCCATGTCTTCTTATGTATACTGGCGGTACTACAGGGTTGCCAAAGGGAGTCCTTATTGATCAAAGATCTATCTCTCTTGGTATTTTTCACTTTACTATGGAATACAAATATGTGCTCCACCATAAACCAGACAAGCCTTGCTGCTACCTGCTTTTCATGCCGATGTTTCATGTAGGAGCCCTGGTAGGGATGCTTTCCCCGTCTGTTTCCGGTGGTAAGGTTGTAATCCTTCAAGGATTCGATGATAAAACAGTAATTGAAACAATTGAAAAAGAACGTGTAACAATTACAGGCCTTGTTCCTACTATGCTTACTTTGATCCTCAATCACCCTGAATTTCGCCCGGAACGACTTTCCAGTCTTGATTCGATTGGGTACGGTGCAGCACCAATGCCCGAGGGATTGCTAAAACGTTTAATGGACATATTTCCACACATTGATATATCTCAGGGCTATGGTATGACAGAATCCGGTGGAGCTGTTACTTACCTGTCTCCTGAAGATCATCGCAAAGGAGGAGGGCGACTCCGTTCTGTTGGGCGGCCGATGTTCGGCGTCCGGTTCAGTATCAAGGACTTTGACGGGAATGTGCTTCCATCAGGTGAAATTGGTGAGATATGTATCAAATCAGGTACAGTGATGCAACGCTACTGGAATCAACCTGAGCCAACCGGGGAAGTGATGAAAGGCGGCTGGTATCATAGCGGCGACATGGGATACCTCGACGAAAATGGATACCTGTACGTTGTTGATCGGGCAAAAGACATGATAATTACAGGGGGTGAGAATGTTTACTCCATAGAGGTTGAGAATGCTGTTTCCACGCATCCCGCAGTGGCACAAGTAGCTGCGATCGGAATACCTCATGAAATCTGGGGTGAGGCAATTCATGCCATTGTAATACCAATAGCAAACATGCATGTCACTCCTGAAGAAATAATAGAACATTCGCGTAAAGCCCTGTCAGGCTATAAAGTGCCAAAAACAGTAGAAATCCGAGAAAAACCTTTACCACTCTCAGCTGCAGGAAAAATCCTCAAACGTGAACTGCGGAAAAAGTACTGGGAATCAAGTAATGATTAGTCTGGATTTTACATATCTTAAGATTTATTAACATAATAATTTTATAGAGAGGACATAAAAGTGGCTGACAGAATAAGAGATAAAGTAGCAGTTATTACAGGTGCATCTTGCGGGATTGGAGCTGGAACAGCGAAATTATTTGTAGAAGAGGGTGCATCAGTTATTATTTCCGACCTTGAAGTCGATGCAGGCCAGGCATTATCTGATGAGCTGGGTGACAGGGCACGTTTTATCAGGGCTGATGTCACAGAAGAAGAAGATATGGCCGCAGCGGTTGATCTGGCTGTTAGCGAATTCGGCCGTCTTGACTGTATGATAAATAATGCCGGTATTATTGGTGCGGTTGGCTCTATTAGCGAAATTAACGTCGATGCCTGGGACACTACTATCGCTATCCTGTTGCGGGGTGTTTTTTTGGGCATGAAGCATGCTGCACGTGTTATGATTCCTCAAAAATCAGGTTGCATACTCTCCTTGTCAAGCACTGCAGGGGTTGCCGGGGGGCTGGGGGCACATGCCTATACTGCTGCCAAACATGCTGTTGTGGGACTTACAAAATCGGTTGGCTCAGAGCTTGGTAAATATGGTGTTCGTGTCAATGCCGTTGCTCCTGGAGGTACTGTATCAGCAATGACATCCGCCCTTATTACGGGAGATCCGGCCAACGTAAAGGGAACCGCAGAAGCAATTAAAGCATCGTCGCCTCTGGGGATTGCAGCTTTTCCAATAGATATTGCCAATGCCCTGCTGTATCTTGCAAGTGATGAAGCTCGTTATGTTTCAGGCCATACATTAGTTGTTGATGCCGGGCAGACTACAGGTGGAGAATCTGGAGATATGTTCCATGATCAAGAGGCGGATATCATTCGTGAAGCCGGGAAACGTGGTCTTTAAAAATTTTTTACGACCCGTTTACTTCACCATAAAAAAAATCATCAGACAAAAGGTCAACTAATATTTTTGCCTTGTTAAGTGTCGTCTTTTTTATAAGGAATATAATATACTTTTTTATTACCCCAATATAATAGAACAGCAAAAACTATATAGCTGATAATTGCAGGAACGAGCCAATCATTACCATCAAAATGCAGAAACAAGGTAAATATGAACGAAAATAGAATGATAATTATAAAATAAAATTGTCTGTATTTTGTATCACTATCAGGCATAAAACCACCACCACATTGTGGACAGATTCTATAACTATCAAAGAGGCCTTGATGAGGCAGCTCTTTGATAATTATCTCCGTGTTACAATGAGGGCATGTTTTCATTATTCCTTTCACCTAACATCTATATCAGTGTTGGCTTGCACTGACGCTGAGTTTAAGATGAATCTGTCAAAAAGTAGAAGATTATGTTTGTTTGATATCCAGCACCTTTATCAATCTGCCTAAACCGATATACTGTCCGATCATCATCCCCAATTCGAGAATCTCAGCGTCATTGAACTCTTTGTGAAGAAGCGTAAAAAATTCGTCATCAATACTATGATGATCAGTTGCAAGTTTTTCAGCAAATTTTAAGGCCGCTGATTCTCGTGAGGAGAATTGGTTTTCCAATTTATCCAGTTCCGATATTTTTTCTTCCGTTAATCCTTTTTCCACCGCCGATGGAAATCGTGCGTTCAGTCAGATGGAGCAGTCGTTCAACCTGGCTATTTTCAACCTGACAAGCTCTTTAAGATCCGCTTCAACAATACCGCCCTCATGGGATGGGTAATAAAACATAAAATACGGATCAAACATGTCCTGCCTGTGGCTGGTGGCTCGTAAAACAGATGCGTCCTCACCGGCACTCTCAATGGCCTGAACTTGCTCCAGCATTTCCGGGGACAGTTCATCATCTTTTAACAATGATATTCTAGGCATTTTATCCTCCTGTTTATATGTTTTCCTTTGGTACGGATGTTCTGAATTTATATTATCAAAATTGTAGTCAAGTCAAGTGTACAGATATCTTGCGAGACTGTTGAAAAAGTCATAAAATTGCAATTTTATCTTTTAATATTAAAACACATTTATCATGTAAAACAGAAAGTGCCGCTTACATTTCTATACAAATCACTTGACTTCACTATAAACACAGAGTAAGTAACACATACATTATATATTAAATTTATCAAGATTTCTATGAAACATCATAAACTATGAGGACCACCCCTGAATAAGTTAAGGGCGTTCCCCTGGGGGTTTTTCCAAAGAGCATTCTAAACAAAGGATTCAATACTATGGATAAAAAACCCTACAAAGTGATTGTCTGGGGGCCCGGCTACATGGGCTCTGCTGTTATTAAAGAGCTCCTGACAAGGCCGGAGTTTGAACTGGTAGGCGTACTTGCCTACAGTGACAGCAAAAACGGAATGGATGCTGGTGAGATGTTAGGCATTGATCCTATCGGTGTGAAAATGACCACCTGCCAGGACGACATCATTGCAATGGATGCAGACTGCGTGATCCACACCGGTACAAATATGATGGATGATACGCCCAGAAACAAGGAAGTTGTTAGAATTCTTGAGTCTGGTAAAAACGTTGTCGCTTCGCCTTCCTATCACTTTCCACAACTGCGCGGCCAGGCATTTGTCGATATGCTGAACAGCGCTTGTATCAAGGGAGGCACCAGCGTCTATGGCACAGGTATTAACCCGGGTATTTTATGTGAGCGGATAGCAATTCTTCTCACCAGTTTTACCAACGAAATTGATTATGTACGTGCCCAGGAGTACTTTGACCTGACCAATGTTGATTCACAGCTTATGTTGAGGGCTTGTACCTTTGGCCTCACAATTGAAAAAGCCAATAGAATTATCAACAAAATTGAAAGGGGCGCAGGTGTTCCATACTACTATCCTGCAGTCGCTCAAGCCTGTCATATTCTTGGCCACGAATTGGATCGAATCGATGTCAAGTCAACTTTCACTCCTGCTGAAGAGGATTTGTATCTTGAAGCTTCCGGATTCGCTATAAAAAAGGGCGAGATTGTTCGCTGGGAGAGCACCTGGACTGGTATCGTAGATGGTAAGCCCTTCTTCTATCTGGATGAGATTTTCTATGTAGGTGACAACTGTCCGGTAGAAGTCCGCGGTGATCATTACCGCGTACAGGTCGAGGGTAAACCGACCTCACTGACCATGCAAATGGATATTATGGCCTCAGTGGACCAAAATCTGCTTCATCGTGGTGATGACCCGACTACGGCGGGGTACTATGCTACAGCCGTATCATTGCTTCAGGCAGTCCCCATTGCCTGTTCTGCTGAGCCCGGCATAGTTTATCCGGATAACTTTGCTCACTATTCAAAAGATTATCGAAACCTGGAAAGAAATAAATAAGTACAAGATGAAAGGGGCAGGTCTATGCTTTTGACAATATGGTCTGACAAAAAGCATAGATCTGCCCCACACCTGTTATTGTTCCCGACTTCTTCAGAACATAATGTAATAATGCATCAGAATAGTCCTTTTTGAATTTATCGGCAGTATTATTTTTCCGGTTCAGTGAGCCATACTATCCTGGCATCGGCTTTCACGGAAAAAGACTCTTTTTTCATTACTTCAATAAGCCGGGGTGCTACTATTTTCCCTTCACCGAAATCAACGATTCCTGTTACTATAAAAGCATAATAAATTTCTTCCGGAATACTTTGTCCTGCACCAGGTTTGAGTTTCACCTGTGTAGCGGCGTCCATCCATGCTTCCAGTTTTGAGTTGTCTAAATGGCTGAACCGTTCCTTGCCTGTGATAAAATTTTCACAAAGGCGTGTAGAATAGGTTCTCCATATAGCTTCCTCGAGATTCTGATCTGTTTTTATAATTTCATCAACTGAAATTTTACTGATTTTTATCAGGGTAACATTGGTAGCGGCACGTGCAGATGCAAAAC
>JABHLN010000044.1:0-28568 GCA_018693105.1 Desulfobacterales bacterium
CTACTATCTTACCGGTTTCAATCTCTGTTGGCGGCTCACATTTTTTAGCCAGTTCGATAACATTTGAAAAATCCTTAGCCCCGCCTTCCGCTCTGTCCGGAATATGAGTCACATCCGGATATCCGGTCATCCCTGTAGTAAAAATTCTGTCCTGGTAGTTCCCCTTTTTTATTGGGATAATACAGTTCGTGGTCATAAGGATGGGACCGTTGAAAGATTCGAATTCCGTATTTTGATGAAACCATGAACTTCCGTAGTTTCCCACAAAATGATCATACTTTTTAAATGCCGGGTAGCAATTAGCCGGAAGCATTTCACCGTGGGTATATACATCAACTCCTGTACCCTCGGTCTGCTTTAGCAATTCTTCCATGTCTTTTAAGTCATGCCCGCTTATCAGAATTCCCGGATTGCTGCCGACTCCGATATTTATTTCAGTGATTTCAGGATGGCCGTAGGCTGTAGTATTGGCTTCATCTAAAGCGGCCATTGTTGTTACTGCAACTTCTCCGGCCTTCATGACAAGCCCGATCATTTCATCCACGGACAAATCTTTGGTGGTCGAAACCAGGGCTTCCATAATAAAATCATAGATCTCATCTTTTTCAACTCCAAGGATGGCGGCATGATCCGCGTATGCGGCAATCCCTTTTAAACCAATGATCAAAAGCTCCCTTAACGACCTGACATCTTCATTTTCCGTTGCAAGAACTCCGATTGATTTTGCTTTTTCTTCAAATTCGGACAGATTATCCGAAAACCAGGTGGCAGAATGATGTAACTCTTCCACAAAATCCCGGCCGTTTTTTTCCTTATAGACCACTATGAATTTTTCTTTAAGAACTTCCCTGCGTTTTAAAGTCTCTTTGATAAGCGCAACAAACCTGTCATTATCCCAGTTGGCATTGGTTATGGTTGTAAAAAGCGCCTGGGCCGCGAATAATCCGTTTTCCTTGTTTGAAATACCAAGTTCACCGGCCTTTTCTTCGTAAACAGAAAGACCTCTTAATGCATAGATTAAAAGATCCTGAAGATTTGCGGTATCCTCCGGTTTTCCGCAAACACCTTTGACGGTACAGCCTGTGTTTTTCGCTGTTTCCTGACATTGAAAACAAAACATAATTTTTTTCTCCTTTTAATTTTGGTTTATAAACAAACTATTATCTATTCGGTTCTTTTTTATATTTTAGTTCAACTTCTGTAACGCTTGTTCTGCTGCAAGCGTAATTGGTTCCATGCTCGGCTCCGAGGAAATGTCGGGATTACAGGCAGATGTAAATGTTGTTAGATCAGATATTGTTTTTCCACCCATAATAAAGGCGGTCACTGCGTCAATTTCACGTGCAGAAGATATAGTATAACTTACAACCTGCCCACCGATAAGTTTTTGGGTTTTTTTATCAAAAACAAGTTTGATTTTCCACGGTTTCATACCAGGAATCATTCCGTGTTTGCTTCTGGATTCAACTGCAGCGCAAACCGTTTCAAAACCTTCTCTTTCAGCAGATTCCTCGGTAAAACCCGTGGCTGTAACTACCAGATCAAACATCTGGCAACCACCGGCATTCAGCACTCCTGGAAACTTTATGTCATAACCGGCAAGACGTTTAGCGGCAAGACGTCCCTGCATAACCGCCGGTCCCCTGAGACGCCCGGCATCAGGTTTTTTTGTAATAAAATTGATTTTTTCCACACAGTCTCCGCCGGCCATGATATGCGGGTCTGATGTTTCCTGAAATTCATTGACCTTGATACCGAATTTTCCAATCTGAAGCCCCATATCTTCAGCAAGTTTGACATTTGGCCTAACCCCTACATTGATAAAAACCATATCCGCATCAAGTTTTTCTCCGGAGGCGAGTTCCACGCCGTTGACATTGCCATTTTCGCCCAAAATTTTTTCAACCTTTTTGCCTACCAGAATGTTAATGCCTTTGTCCTGAAGATATTCCGTTACCGGATCAGCCATATCTTTATCAAGCATCAGGGGAAGAGGGCGATTAAAGAGTTCCACAATTGTGATGTCATATACACCCGGATTGGCAGCAGCAACAAGGGAGGCTATCTCCATCGTAATAAAACCCGCTCCGATAAATACCAGCTTTTTAGTGGTATCATCTGTCATAAAAGCTTTTATTTTCTCGGCGTCATCAAGCCCGCGTAATGTCATAACACCTTTAAGTTCATTCCCTTCAATCGGGGGAATAAATGAACTTGAACCTGTGGCAAGAAACAGTTTGTCATAATTAAATTGCCTATTGTCTGATATCATGACCTTCTTTGTTTCAGCATCCACTTTCGTAACCTCAGCCACCACAACATTAATGCCTGCTCCTTCAAGTTTTTTGTCAGGAACTACAATTGAATCCGGTGTGGCCAGACCGGCCACAACATGAGGAAGCGCTCACCTGACAATAAAAAACTTTTCTTTTCGTATAACCGTTACATCAACTTCCGGCATTAATTTCTTAGCCATCATTGCAGCCGGCCCGCCTGCACCGCTGCATCCTACAACAACAAGTTTTTCTCCCTTTTCCATAATTTCTCCTTTTATTAATTCATCAAGTTTAAATGGTTAACCCAAAATAGGTTGCAACTGATATTTTGATTGCTATAGCAACACGAGCACCGTGCAATAAAAAAACATTAAAAGAATATTTTTTTACCATGCCGTCCCGGCAGGCCGTCAATACTTAGTCCTTCAGGTCGGACACGAATTTTTAGCACCTTTGGCAAGCCAGTTTAAAAACCTTGATAGAATTCCGGTTTTTTCCGGAGACTGTTGATCACTCTTTTTTATTTTGACTTTATCGTTACGTCGATTCTTCATTTGTTGTTATTCCTTTATAACGTTCACTTCTTAACGGAAACAATCCTTACATCCGCGACCTTCAGTTCCTGCCGAGGTTCTGTAATTTTAAAACTTTCATTACCGAACAACCAAATTTCCGGAATTATCTCAGCAACCAGAGATCCTTCATTGAAAACTCGTACGATGGAACTTTGAGATACAACTACAGCTACAGCCCGCGTGTCACGTGTGATGGAAGCAGCAGCCACATGACGACTGCCCAACCCTAAAGGAAGTTCAATACTCTCTGCCGTCGCATTAATGTATCGGGCAGCGGAAACAACTACACCATTACCGCTCACAATAAAAGCACCATCCAGTTGTGCAAGTTCTTTTACCGTTTCCCTGACATCCGGATCGCAAATTTTCTTTTTTTCTTCCTGATGTCCATAAAGAGGGTCGAGGATAAGATTTTTAGATCTTTTTAGTGTTTCCTTTTCATCAGACACGACAAAAAGTGTGCCGATTTTGCGACCTTCTCGTCCTTCGCGCGCTATCTCGACGGCTAATTGAATTGTATGGCTCAAAACATGATCGTCGCAATCATCTTTGAGCTTACAAATATGTTCAATGTTTATCATAGTTAAATTTCCAATTCATCATAAAAGTTTCAACAGGTCGCATGTTTGAAAGGATACAGTTGTCAAAGATAGCACCTTTTGATTGGTTTTAAGGCAGCATATGTTTTGCCGCCTTAAAACCGATTTTCTTATCGAATTACTGTCATGCCGGTATCTTCATATAGGGTTTATGCTAATCACCAAGTGTAGAAGCTGTTTTTTCAGCTTCAAGATGCTTCGCCCATGTTTCTTCACCCCACATGTCTGGGACCGTCTCTTCAACATCCAGCATAGATTCCCAGGACACATTCATTTCAGTAAAAATCACTTTCAGTTGTTCTTCATCCTCGGCCAGCCATAGGCAATATCGTATTCCTTTATCTTCGTTAAAATAGGTTCTTACCCAAATAGCGGACTCAACTTTTGCCAGATTTCTCCAGTTGCCCTGGATAACTGCACAATCAATTCCCGGATTGTTATGTACAACCATGTATTTTTTCTGTTTAGCCATTTTTCTTCTCCTTCTTTTAAAGATTTATCGTTTCGATTCTTAATTTTTTTCATAATCGTTTTTATCAGAGCACCTCCTTTCACTGTGAAGTGGTTAAATTTTTTTATTCCCTTTTAAAATACTTTTCTATACTGTTCTTAAGCATATCAGATTATTTTGCTGTATCCAGCTTTTGGGCCTGTTCAAATAAAAGCGATTTAAGTCGATCAAGGGAAACCGACCCGGTCTGCATGGGGATGCCCATCCAGTCGCAGTAATCCAGGAATTCTTCCGGGTTTTCTTCCATGTACCGGTCAAGATACCCGATGCCGTCAAGAACTATGGCACCGCCTGTGTGCCTGGGAAAGTTTTCATTGGCAACCCCTTTATCCCATCCCTTGAACACCAGTTTGCGAAATTTCACCCAGCCCGGCGTCATCCACCAGACTTTTTCGCCTCCTGCAAGTTCCTCTCCAATCTTTTTCTGCTCTTCTTCATCGGCAATCATGTTCATACAATGCGTAGCTTCTACTCTTGCAATTCCTTCCCCCTGTTCCTCGATAATCGTCTGCATGGTTCGCAGCGGATCATCCACATTTACATAACAATACTTACCGCCATATACCACGATCACCTTGTCTACTTTTTCTTTGGCCTTTTTAATCTTGTCTATCAGCTGCCGTTCCAGTTCGTGTATATCCTGATGGAGTCCCGGTGTGGTAAAATACAGGTGTTCCGTGTCCAGAAACCCTTCTTCTTTTAATTGATTCAATTCCATGCTTAATGTACCGCATGCTACAATCGCTACATCAGCAAAAGAAATATTGTTCATTGAGCGCCTCCTTTTTAGCTATTTGATAAACTATTTAAAAAAATAATAAAAAGAACACTTTTTCTGAATAGCTTTTCCATGGAGTCATTAATTCCCCCTTTTAAAATCCCTCTCTTTGTTTCTTCGCAATGCTTTCAGCGGCCTTAATCAGAGGATATGCGGTAGGCGGAGCCGTTAGAAGCGGATGAGTGCCTATCTGGGAAGTCAGGATAGAGTTTATCGTCATCCTGTTTTGGATGGCATAACCAATTAGATTAGTTAGTTCTCCTGTACCTTGCCCTCCAATAACTTCTCCTCCAAGTATTATTCCTGAATCCTTGGAAACAATCAACTTTACAATCTGTTTCTGTGTGCCAGGCAATGTGCCGGGATGTTTATCTATTCCCTCAAATATTCCGCTTAGAATGTCAAAACCTCTTTCCTTTGCAAGACTTTCAGTCACACCGGCAGCACCAAACGCAGTGTCTCCTATAGACGTGCTGAAAATTGCAATGGTGCCACCAAACGACCTTACTGTAGAAAGTTTGAATAAATTCATTCCAGCAATCCGCGCCTCTGCGCATGCAGTCGAAGCAAGCATAACGCCTTTTAGGGTTCTTGTAAGGAAACTGTATTTTTCCGCGCAGTCTCCTATAGCAAAAATATCAGGATTTTTTGTCCGCATATACTCATTTACTTTAATAAAGCCCATATCGTTTATCGCTATCCCGGATTTCTTCGCAAGTGCCGTATTCGGCCTATAGCCGGTACATAATATTACTGCATCGGCTTTTATTTTTTCTTCATTGTTTAAAACCACTGCTTTAACCTTACCATTACCGATAATTTCCCGAACCCCTTCTCCGGTCTTTATTTGTATCCCTCTCGATTCAAGAATTTCTTCTAATTTGACGGCAAGTTCCTTGTCAAATGCAAGACTTAAAATATGCGGCATCAATTCAACTATAGTAATGTTTTTTTTATGCTTTGCCAGTTCATCGGCAACTTCAACACCGATAAATCCACCACCTATTACCACCACATCCTTGCAGCCATGAAGAGTATTTATTACCTTGTCGAGGTAAGTTTTGTCTTTAGGTATTAAGAAGACATTTTCAAGATTTGATCCTTTTAGCCATGTCGGCGTTGCAGGTTCTGACCCTGTTGCTATAATAAGTTTCTCAAAACATATTTCATCTTCTTTTAAAGTTTTGCAAATTTTGTTTTCCTGGTCAATTTTGACAACTTCGTCGATTTTCAATTTTATACCCGCGTTTTCCAGAATCGCATCAGGCATTATATTTTTCTCACTACTTTCCAGTGTTCCGAACATATAGGGTATCCCGCAAGGGACAAGCACCTTTTCTTCTTTTCTTACAACCATAAATTCCTTACCTGGATAAAATGATTTTCCCGTTGTCGCAGCCACAATACCTGCGGCACTTCCGCCAATTATTAGTACATCTACTTTTTCCATTTTTTACATCCTCCTTTAATAATTATTATTTATCATCAACAAGGCTGGTCGCCTGTTGAAGATCTTTTTATAAGGTGTAGCTGGTGTAACTCAAATAATGGTTATGACACTCAGGTAATTATTTTTCCCGATGTTGATATCACAGCTTTCCAATTCTATTCCAAAGAGCAATAAAACTCCTATTAATGCTGCGCTACCAGTAGAAGGGGCACACCACTGTAACCCAAAAATATCCGAAAAAGTTAACCCGCCGATACAAGAAGCAATCACCACTGTTTTGAATTGATTTTTTATCGTCATAGTACTTAATAGATTGCTTCACGTTTTTTATCTTCCTTTCCGTTCGAGTCTAAACTATTTTTTTTAGTAGTTTATCTGCAATTTCTTTACCATAATCTTTTCCATGTTTTATCATTTCAAAAGGGATATTCGATTCTAACGTTAATGGTCCACCACCTATCATATCCATTTTCAACCGGATTCTCATTGTATCGTAAATTTGTTTAGGTCCTTCGCCGGAACAGCCAAATGTTCCATAGGCTCCACCTATTTTCCCTTCAAGACTTGACCTATCAGCAAATTCTAGTATAGACCTCATTTCCGGCAACATATCACAGGCCTCTGTTTCGGAACCAAAAATAAATGCATCATAGTCTTTGAGGTTGATATCATCTTTGATGCTATTTGCATTTATAAACTCAACTTCAATACCCGCAGATATAGCCCCGTTAGCAATATGTTCTCCGATAACGATCGCTCTTCCACTTCTTGTAGCATATACAACAAGCATTTTTTTCATATTATACCTTCCTTTCTACGATTGCCTCTTTTACACTCGGAAATGCCTCCATATTTGTGTGAGGCAAAAACAGTGCGGACATAAACTCATCCATAAATTCGTTATTGCTGGAAAAATCAACATATGTAATATTATTTGAAATATGTATTGCCTCAGTACGGTATTCTTCGGAAAGAAGAGCCATGTAAGCCCCTGCAATTGAGCTGTTTCCCATATACTTGAACTTGCTTTTTTCAATATCAGGCAGAAGCCCTATGTTTACAGCTTTTTCAATATCAAGAAACTGACCGAAACCACCCGTAATAATGATACGTTCCACCATTGAAAAATCCATCCCGGCCTGATTTAAAAGAACCGTAAATCCTGCATAAACAGCTCCCTTACTTCTGATAATGTTATCAATATCCGTTTCAGTAAAGATTATATTCTGGTCAACCGAAGTTTTATCACTGAAAGCGACTATATATGCTCTCTCATCTCCATCATGTGAATATCTCGGGTGTGTTGAATCAATGCTGAGTTTTCCGTTTGGCTGAATAATACCTTTCAGCAGCATTTCAGACATAAGATCAATCATGCCTGATCCGCAGATACCTCGCGGCGGGACATTGCCAACAACCGTGAGCACAGGATCAAGCGTTTCAGGATCAATAAAAACCTTCTCTATAGCACCGTCTTCCGCGCGCATACCCCATCGAACACCACCACCCTCAAACGCCGGACCGGCAGAACAAGACGCTGCCATTAGCCAGTCTTTGTTTCCCATAACAATTTCACCGTTTGTACCCACATCGATAAACAAAGTGAATGGTTCTTCCCTATGCAGTCCTGTATACAAAAGGCCTGATACAATATCACCTCCCACATAGCTTGCCGGGCCAGGTATAATAAATACCGCTGCTATGGGATTAATATTCAAACCGATGTTGCCGGCTTTTAAAACCGGGAACGCAGAAGCTGTCGGAATATAGGGTTCACGCCGGATATTGCCAGGTTCGATCTGAAGCAACAAGTGGGTCATCGTCGTATTCCCGGAGATTACAACATTATCGATGGCATTTCGATGGACCTCCGCACTATCAATGGCCTCGTTAATCAGGCCGTTGATAGTTGACAATACCATTTTACTGAGCTTTTTCACGCCGTCCTTTTCCGCACAGACAATCCGGTTAATCACATCATCCCCGCAGGCTGCCTGACGATTATGGCCGGAAGTGGCCGCCAGAATCGAACCGGAATTCATATCTACTAGATACACAACAACGGACGTTGTCCCCACATCAATCGCAACACCCAGTGAACTGACTTTTTCGGTTCCGGACAAAACACGGACGATTTCATCTGAACAGGTTTTATGGACAACTGAAGCGGTAACTATAAAATCATCGTTCCGCAGGCTTGCCGAGAGTTCCTGTATCACTTTCAACCCCGCACTCATACAAACGGTGTCCATTCCTTTTCTGGCAAGCCCCCTATGCAAACGGTCCAAATCGCTGACCGAATCCTCAAGTGTTGGGGGGTCCAATTCAAGGGGAATATTGGTCAGCATGGGTGTTATTTCTTTTACCAGCCCTTTGAGCAGATCTGTAGCCTCTTTCCCCATACCTGCAACTTTAAGTTTCTTTTCCCTGGTCTCCTCAGGAATACTGACAACAACATCGCCTTGTAAAATTGCCTGGCATGCAAGGATATACTTTTTCTCTTTTTCCTTTGCGGTTAAAAGCGGTGTCGATTTTACATCAACATTTCCTGACTCCAGAATCAGCTTGCATTTACCGCAAACGCCCTTTCCGTTACATGAAGCGTTAAGTGGAACATCAACAACTTGTGCTGCTTCAAGAAGTGTTGCACCCTCCTTAACTATTGCTTCCTTGTTTTCATGATTAAATACAACTTTATATTCTTTCTCTTTTTTTTCAGGAATATCGTCTATTCCTTTTCCCCCTCTTTTGTCCATAAACCAAATGGGGCATGATGATCTAAATTTACAGTGGATTTCGGGGTCGGAGCACTTTAAACATTCTTCGCACATATAAAGATTGTGCTTCATGCACAGATAACTTGTTTCCCTATCAGGGTGATTGATACATTTTCCCATGTTTTTCCCTTTTCGTATCAGTTCAGTGCTTTTTGAATAGCATTGGAAAGTGTCGATTCAGGTTGTAATCCTACAAAGCGCTGAAGTTCTTTACCTTTGTTAAAGATAATTAAAGTTGGAATGCTTTGAACACCAAATTTTGCTGCAAGGTTCTGGTGATTATCAATATTCATTGCTGCGACTTTAGCCCTGCCTTTAAATGTTTCAGCAAGATTTTCAATTATCGGTTCCTGAGAACGACATGGGCCGCACCAAGGGGCATTAAAATCAACAAGAACAACGCTATTTTCTATAATCTTTTCAAATTCTTCATTTGCTGTTATTTCTATTATGGCCATTGATTTTCCTCCGGTTATTATTAAATAGTTTTATTGTGAGCAACGCTATATTTATATTTATCAAAAAGTATGCCATTTCATAATAAACAAGATTCCATAGCCTGTATTTTATTTTTTACGGATATAACTATTTGTATTTTAAATTAAATTTATGATATAAAATTAAATGTACTCTTAAGTTTTCATAAACAATAAAACAGTTTGACACTATGGGGGGGGCGCCACTTATAATGATCGGTAGCGCCATGGTGGCGCTACCGATTTGAGCGTAAAAAACATTATAAAATAATAAAACGGTAAAAGGATAGTCAAATGCAGAAAAAAACACCCACAATGACAGACACTGATTTTGCTTATCTTCTTCTAGAATCAATGGCTGATGGCGTTTTTACAATTGATAACAAAGGGCAAATTTCATCATGGAACCCATCGATGGAACGTATTACCGGTTATCAGGCTGAAGAAGCTATCGGTCAATCCTGCAGCATGATCGGTTTTGACAAATGTTTCGGGGAATCATGTCCAACAGGAATTAAGGAATGCGGCATCTATAAAAAAGGGAATATAGACGGTAAAGAGTGCTTCCTGAAGCATAAAGACGGCCATGATATTCCTGTAGCAAAAAGCGCGCGAATATTCAGAGATAAAAATGGCAAAGTCAGAGGTGTCGTTGAAACAGTTACCGATATGACAGTACTACATAAAGCCAGGCAGGAAGCAGATGATGCAAAGCGAAAACTTGGAACTATTCACCGCTTTGACAGGATTATTGGTAAAAGCAGTCCTATTAAGAAAGTTTTTTTATCTATAAAAGCTGCCGCTTCAAGTGAAGCTACAATCCTCATTCAGGGTGAAAGTGGCACAGGGAAGGAACTTGTTGCAGGGTCCATTCATTATAATGGCAGCCGTACAGGAAGGCCCTTTATAACAGTAAATTGCAGTGCACTTACAGAATCGCTTTTGGAAAGTGAACTTTTTGGCCATGTAAGGGGTGCTTTTACCGGGGCATCCCATGATCGGATTGGGCGTTTTGAGGAGGCTGAAGGTGGAACTTTGTTTCTGGATGAAATCGGAGAAATAAGCCAATTTATTCAGGTAAAACTTCTTCGAGTATTGCAGGAACGGGAGATAGAACGAGTTGGTGATTCAAAAAAACGAAAAATTGATATAAGAATTATTGCTGCTACAAGTAAAGATTTGTTCAGCCTTGTTAGTAATGGCAATTTTCGTGAAGATTTATATTACCGCCTGAAGGTTTTCCCAATTAATATTCCTCCTTTACGAAAAAGAAAAGACGACATTCCTATTTTGATAAGTCACTTTATAGACATGCAAAATGAAAAAACAGGTAAAATGATTCATGGCGTAACACAATCTGCAATGAGAATTTTACTTGACTACAATTGGCAAGGGAACGTTCGGGAACTTGAAAATGCGATCGAACACGCTTTTGTGTTATGCACAAATAAGCATATTGATGTTTTTGATCTACCAGTTGAAATCCGTCAGATGAAGTACAGACCCCCAACTCATGATTTCCAACAAAATGATTATAATATCAGGACTCAACGTAAAAAACTTACCCGTGAATTTTTGCTAAAAATACTTGAAGATAGTGAATGGAACAAGGCTGAAGTAGGAAGACGTGTTGGACTCAGCAGGGCTTCAATCTGGAAATATATGAAAAAATGGGATATTCCGCTACAAAAACCATAAATACATGCAAACATAAAAGTTTTACCGGTTATTGTATATACCAAACCTCTTCATTCTATTCCAGATTGTAACACGGGTAACCCCCAGATTTCTCGCTGCTTCTGATTGATTACCACCTGATTTTTCAAGAGCCTCTATAAGCTCCTGTTTTTTTATTTCCTCCCTGCCAAAAGAAGTTGCTTTGACTCTTTTGATTGCCCCTTTTCCATTAATGATGTTTGGTGGGAGGTGATGCGGCTGAATCATTGTTTCCTGGCAGGTGACAAAAGCATATTCAAAAGCACTTTTTAATTCTCTCACATTTCCGGGCCACCTGTAGTTCATCAAAGCGCCCATGGTATCATTGCTTATCCCTTGAATATTTTTCCCGCTTTTTAACCTGTTTTTCCTGAAAAAGAATTCGGCTAACAGGGGTATATCATCAACTCTATCTCTTAACGGCGGTAAAGTAATGGGTATAACATTAATTCTAAAATAAAAATCTTTCCTTATAACTCCTTGATCCACAAGTCTTACAAGATTTCTGTTTGTTGCTGATATAATACGAACATTAACTGGTATTGGCCTGTTTTCACCAACTCTTTCAATAATTTTATCTTCTAAAACCCTGAGAAGTTTTACCTGTGTCGTCAAAGGAAGATCACCGATTTCATCAAGAAAGATATCCCCCCCATGGGCATTTTCAAACCGCCCTTCCCTATTTTGATATGCGCCCGTGAAAGCTCCTTTTACATGGCCAAAAAGCTCACTTTCAAGTAGAGATTCATTCAAAGCTGCACAATTAACTTTGATAAAAGGGTCTTTATTGCGCTCACCAATATCATGTATTGCTCCACTAACCAGTTCTTTTCCCGTACCGCTTTCACCATAAATTATAACAGGAGCATCAGAATGGGCAGCATTTTCAATCAAGTCAAATACCTGACGCATAGGAGAAGATACGCCGATTATTCCATGAAAGCCATCTTTTGATCTTAGTTCACGGCGGAAGGCTTCGATTTGATTGTCTTTTTCAATAATTTCCGTTATATCTGCTATAGTTTCCACAGCTCCTATCACATTACCTTTGGCATCATGAAGAATTGAAGCATTTTTTAAAGCGTAAATAATCGTTCCGTCCTTTTTGACCAAAGTACATCGACGGCGATCCATGGTCCCTGTTTTAAACAATACACACCAGTGTTCTCCATGGTTCTTCCTTGCCATTTCAAAAAGATTACAACTTAAGGTTTCGCATGTTTTTCCAATAATCTCATCTTTCAAATATCCGGTTATAACCTCAAATGCTTTATTAACTGAAATGATTCTGCCGTGAGTATCTACAATCATTACTCCATCCTGAATTGTATTCACTACAGTTTTCCAATACCTGTCTAATTCTTCTTCAAACATTAAATTTCCCCTGTTAAAATTTAACACGTGTTAAATTCGGTTTTTTAACACTTAAACAGGTTAATGGCAACATACAATTATTATTATAGCCCTCATGAAACCTTTTCAAATAAAGGGATAAATTGAAAAGTACCACTATAAAATAAATAAATTTTATTTTGGTATCAATCTTGCGATAGCATAAAGAAATTTGAAAATAAAAGGAGAGTATTAAAAAAATTGAAGAACAAAGCGGATCATATTCTCGATCTTAGAGGGTCGATCAGCTCCATTTCTCTATTGAAGTTGATTCAGACATTCAAAGAAATGAAAGCCAATGAAGTTTTAGAAATATTAGGGAGCAACCTTGATACCCGTAGCGATCTATTCAAAGTTTTACCGGACGAATCTTACGATTTGATTTTTTTGGATGTCGTAGAGGGAGAAGGTTATTTTTATAGGATTCAATTAAAAAAGAAAGATTAGGAAGTGACAATGCAAGTAGAACCAATTCAAATAAATGGAAAGAATGAAAGTACTTTTTTAAATAAGGTAAAGGAAATCCTTCCTGAAGGAGGAAATTTAAACCTTTGCCTTACTTGTGGTGTCTGTTCTTCAGGATGCCCTGCAACTGGCCTTGAAGGTATGGATCCCAGAAAATTTTTAAGGATGGCTGCCCTGGGATTAGATAAAGAAATTTTAAGCAGCCCCTGGATATGGATGTGCACCATGTGCCAGCGCTGCATCCATGTCTGCCCGATGAAAATCGACATTCCACAGCTGGTATTCAACGCCCGGGCTCAGGTCCCGCGTGAAGAGCGGCCCAAGGGGATTTTGGGGTCCTGCGACATGGCCCTGCGCAACGAAAGCGGCAGCGCCATGGGGACCGCCCCCGATGATTTTGTATTTGTAGTTGAGGATGTCCTTGAAGAGTACCAGGAAGCTCAACCTGAATTCGCCGAGATGCAGGCGCCCATCGATAAAGTGAGGGCTGAATTTTTTCTCAACCAGAATTCCAGAGAACCGGTGACCGAGCCGGATGAAATGGTGCCGCTATGGAAGATACTGCACCTGGCCGGTGTCGACTGGACATACGGCAGCAAGGGGTGGGGCGGTGAAAACTACTGCTTGTTCCTGGCCGATAATGAAGCATGGGAGCATCTTGTACAGCAGACCGCCGGCCAGGCGGATGCCCTGGGGTGCAAAACCTATCTCAACACCGAATGAGGGCACGTCACCTTCTCAGTCCTGGCAGGACTGAAAAAGTTCAACATCGAGCACAAGTTCCAGGTCAAAAATATTTATGAATACTACGCCAAGTGGATCCGTGAGGGCCGGCTCAACCCCAGTTCCGATTGGAACAAGGATCTGAAGATCAAGTTTACGGTTCAGGATCCCTGTCAGATCGTACGCAAGAGTTATGGAGATTCCATTGCCGACGATCTGCGTTTTGTGGTCAAGTCCATCGTGGGTGAAGAGAATTTTATAGATATGACCCCCAATAAGTCGAACAACTACTGCTGCGGAGGCGGGGGAGGATTTCTCCAGTCCGGATTCAAGGATCAGCGGCTGGCCTACGGCAAGTTGAAAGACGACCAAATCAAGGCAACCGGTGCGGATTACTGCATAGCGGCCTGCCATAACTGCCACGCCCAGATTCACGAACTAAGCGAGCATTTCGGTGGCGACTACCCGGTTGTTCACATCTGGACACTTATGTGCCTGGCTCTGGGTATTTTGGGACCAAATGAACGTGAGTACCTGGGGGATGATCTAAAAGAGGTTGCCGTCTTTCATCCTGAAACGGCAATGTAGTCATTTTTTATAAAAGCAGAACATAGGTATGAGTTAAATATAATAAATTATAATATTTTCTTATAACTTATACCTGCATTTTTTTATATTTACATTTCAGGTAAAGACAAAAGAGGAATGAAAATTATGAGTTTTCAAAAAAAATTAAAATCAGGTGAGTTTGTAGTACTGGCTGAGATGAATACCCCCAAAGGAATAAATATATCTGAGCTGGTTACCAATGCACGCCGTATAAAAGGTCGTGTTGATGCAGTCATTGTACCCGACATGGACAATGGAATAATGAGAATGAGCGCACTGGCCGGAGGTGTACTTATGAACCAGCAGGGGGTTGAATCTATTATCCATTTATATTGCCGGGATCGAAACCAAATAGCACTTCAGGGCGATATACTCGCAGCAAATGTTCTTGGTATTCATAACCTTGTTGTTGCTCACAGCGAAGAAATGGCCAAAGGAGACCATCGGGAAGCAAAACCGGTATATGACATTGATGAAATAGAACTGTTAGACGCGATTCAATCCCTGCAGAAAGGAACAGACAAAGCTGGTTTCGATCTGGACGGAAGTCCGTCTTTTACTGTTGGATGCACCATTTCTCCATTCAAAGATGATGAGGAATTTGAACAGGAATTATTACTTGCGGGCAGAAAAATCGACAAAGGAGCCCAGTTTATTATTACTCCACCGGTTTTTGATTTAGATCACTTTGCTTCAAATCTCGATAAACTAAAAGAAATGGGAGTTCCGATTATACCGACTGTTTTTCTCATAAAATCGGTAGGAATAGCCAGATATATAGCCAACTACGAACCCGGGGCTAATATTTCTGAGGATACTATAAAACGTATTCGAAAAGCGCCGGACACAGAAATTGAATGTTTAAAAATCGCCGGTGAAACCATTAAAGGTTTGAAAGAGCTTTCCCAGGGAGTGCAGATCGTAACTCTTGGTTGGGAACACCGCCTTCCTGAGATACTTGATTATGCAGGAATATAAAGATTCATATGACTTTTGAAAATTTAGATTATTAAAGAATTGAATAAATAAAACTATTAAAAATTCACAATACAAGAAAGATAAAGGTACAAATGCAAGGTCAAAATACGTTCAAAAACAATAATACGGTACTCGTAATTGGCGGGGGTATTGGCGGTATTCGTGCTGCTATGGATCTAGCAGAATCGAAACGAGATGTGGTATTGATAGAAAAATCAATTTCCAGTGGAGGCCTTATGACTCAGCTGGACCGTACGTTTCCCACCAACAATTGCGATTTGTGTACCCTGTCTCCTAATCTGTCTGAAAGCGGCCGTAATTTACATATCGAACTTTTGGCAATGACTCAGGTCGCCGAATGTGAAGGAGAAGCGGGTAATTTTAAAATAAAATTAATTACAGAACCCAGATATATCGACCTGGAAAAATGTACGGCATGCGGAGAGTGTTATAATCTATTTCCTGAATGTGTTAGTTTCTCCCCGGGACTCGATCATCGTGCACCAACCTGTATGCGATATCCACAGGCAATACCACATGCCTATTCAATCGATATAAATAAATGCAGTAATATTGATGAGCTGGTCAAAGTTTGTAAAGCAGGTGCAATCCTACCGGAAGATACTCAAAAATACCGGGAGATAGAGGCCGGCTCAATTGTACTGGCGCCTGGAGCTGAAGTAATAGATGTAGACAACCTGGACAGTTTGGGGCATGCATTCTATCCCGATGTTATCACAAGCCTGGAATATGAACGCATATTATCTGCCTCAGGTCCCACTCAGGGAAAACTTATCCGTCCTTCGGACGGGAAACGACCTGAAAAAATAGCATGGATTCAATGTGCAGGATCAAGAAGCATACAGGAAGGTGCTGTTTCATATTGTTCAAATGCCTGCTGTATGTTTGCTTTGAAAGAAGCCATGGTTACCAAAGAACGTTTTCAGGACACAATAGAGACCAGTATCTTCTATATGGACATGCGAACTTTCGGGAAAGATTATGAATCATATTTAAACAGGGCAAAGAATGACTACAATGTTCGCCTAATCAGAAGCCGTCCTCATACTGTTTTAAAAGACCCGGAAACGGAATCTTTGTCTCTAATGTATACTCAGGATAGTAGCAATTCCAACATAACAGAGAATTTCGATATGGTGGTTCTTTCAGCAGGTTTTAAAGTTTCCGACAATGCCCGGGAACTGGCTGTGAAATTAGGGGTTGATTTAAATGAACACAATTTTGCAAAAACTGATAACTTCAATCCGGTTGCTACATCTAAACCCGGTATTTATGTCTGCGGAACATTTGAAAGCCCCAAAGATATTCCCGAAACAATGGTTCAGGCCAGTGCAGCAGCATTCTGCGCTTCAAAAGATATCAGTATAATTCCAGATTCATCTGAAATTATAGAGAACCTTCCTCCAGAGCGCGATGTCAGTCAGGAACCAGTAAAAATTGGTGTTTTTATATGCGACTGCGGATTAAATATCGGTGGGCTGATTAATGCAAATGAACTAGCTGATTATGCGGGTACACTGCCTGATGTGAAAATTTCTAAAATGATCGGGCATGGCTGCAGCAGTGAATCCATGGGTAATATTCGAAAGATTATTTCGGAAAAGAAACTAAATCGGGTTGTGATAGGCGGGTGTTCTCCAAGAACGCACGAAATCAAATTTCAGGACACTCTTCGAAAAGCGGGAATTAATAAGTACCTCGTTGAAATGGCCAATATAAGGGATCAAGACACATGGGTCCACTTTGACCAACCTGGTGGCGCAACAAGTAAAGCCAGAGATCTGATTCGCATGGCAGTGGCCAGTGTTGCACTGTCTCACCCGCTTAAAGATAAAGTTTTTTCCATAAATAAAGATGTTCTTGTTATCGGTGGCGGTGTTTCAGGTATGAACACTGCCTTGAGTATGGCAGATACCGGTTTCAAAGTATATCTTGTAGAACGATCAGGAGAATTAGGTGGTATAGCCAATAGAATAAGAAAGACAATTGAAGGAAAAGATGTACAGTCCTATATGAAGGGGCTCATTAAAAAAGTCACAAAACATGAACGCATCGAAGTTTTGACCAATTCTTTCATTGTCGACCATTCGGGTAAGCCTGGCCTATTTAAAACCGGACTTCAAACCGCACCTCAAATGTTTTACAGACAGATTGAACACGGGGTAACTATATTTGCAACCGGAGCTTTAGCACACCAGCCGGAAGCATACCATCTTGGAAGGTATAAAAATGTAGTAACACAGCTTGACATGGATGCAATGCTTGAAGATGAAACAGATAAAATCAAGAGTTTTACTAGCATTGTCATGATACAATGTGTCGGATCACGTTGTCCCGAAAATGAAAATTGTGCGCGTATCTGCTGCCTGTCTGCAATAAAAAATGCCCTCAGGATATTAGAGATCAATCCAAAAGCTCAAATTTTTATACTTTACAGGGATATTAGAACCTATGGATTATATGAAGACTATTATAAAACAGCCCGTGAAAAGGGAGTTATATTTGTAAGATATGAGGCGGATGAACCACCCGATGTTCAAGTAATTGAAAAGGAATTGAAAGTAACATTTAATGATCCGATTCTAGATCGTAAGATATCTGTTTCTACAGACTGTTTATGCTTGAGCACCGGACTAATAGCAGATGAAGAATCTACTGAAGACCTATGCAGGATATTTAGAATTCCAAAAACTTCAGATAACTATTTCCTTGAAGATCATACCAAACTCAGACCAATAGACTTACCGGTACCGGGATTTTTTGTTGCCGGCACGGCACATGCACCAAAGACTATCAAAGAGTGTATTGCTCAGGCTCAGGCCGCTGCGGGCAGGGCTAATTGTATGCTGTCCAAAGACACACTTAATTTAGGCGCAGGGGTTGCAAGTATAGAAAAAGAATTATGTGCGGCCTGCTTGATTTGTGTCCGGTCATGTCCATTTGACGTACCGTTTATTAATGCTGACGGATATTCTGAAATCGATCCTGCCAAATGTCATGGATGCGGCATATGTGCAGCTGTGTGCCCGGCGAAGGCAATTCAACTTAAGCAGTATGAAGATGATCAGGTCATGGCAAAGCTGACAGGACTTCTGGAAGGAGTAAACTAATGGAAAAATTTGAACCGGTAATAGTAGCTTTCTGCTGTAATTATTGTGCCTATACTGCAGCGGATATGGCTGGGAGTAAAAGACTATGCTATCCCCCCAATATTAAAATTATAAGGGTTCCATGCTCTGGCAAGGTAGATGCAATTCATATCATTAAAGCCCTTGAAAAAGGTGCTGATGGTGTATTAGTCGCCGGGTGTTTGGAAGGAGACTGTCATTTTAAAAACGGCAATATAGAGGCGTCAAAAAAGGTTACATATATAAAGAATCTACTTGACGAAATTGGTATTGGCGGAGAACGGGTTGAGATGGTTTTAATGTCAGCGGGTATGGGTGAACGATTTGCACAAACAGCTATAGATATAACTAAAAAAATCAGGGTACTGGGACCAAACCCGGCAAAATCCTTTACACCGGATAAAGCATCAAACGATTTGTAATTATTATTATATATAAAAGGAGAATGAACAACAATGATCACTGCTGAACGTAAACCAATGGAAGAACTAATTGAATGTCTGAGACCCTATCACCGCATTCTACTGGTCGGCTGTAATGAATGCGTAACAGTGTGCTCAGCAGGGGGTAGAAAGGAGGTAGGAATCTTATCTTCGGCCCTTCAGATGGCATTCATGAAAGAAGGAAAGACTTTAGAAATTAGAGAAATTACCCTCGAAAGGCAATGCGATCCTGAATATATTGAAGAACTTGTAACTGACATTAGTCAGGCAGAAGCTGTAATGTCAATGGCTTGCGGTTGCGGGGTTCAGGAAATTGCAAAAAGGTTTAAAGAAAAGCCGGTCTTCCCGGCTGTAAACACATCCTTCATGGGAGCTTCGGAGCAACAGGGAGTCTGGGCGGAAAGATGCCAGGGGTGTGGGGATTGTGTTTTGGGGATTACCGGCGGAATCTGCCCTGTAGCACGATGTTCCAAACAATTATTCAACGGCCCCTGTGGCGGATCAACAACCGGTAAGTGTGAAATCAACCCTGATATTGACTGTGCATGGCAGCTCATCTGGGATCGTATGAAAGCTTTAGGAATTGAAGAGAATTATGAGAAAAACATGCCTCCAAAAGATTGGCGGACAAGCCGGGGTGGTGGTCCCCGTACAATAATAAGAGAGGATTTGGCAAAATGAAGACCGAAAGTATACTAGAAAAAGTAATTACTTCTGGCAATTTAGCGTTAACTTCCGAGTGTGGACCTCCAAGGGGTACATCATCTGAAAAAGTAATTGAAAAAGCTAAAATGCTTAAAGGATATGTGGATGCGGTGAATGTTACGGACAATCAGACAGCCATGGTCCGAATGTCAAGCTTAGCTGCTTGTGTATTTATTAAACAATTAGGAATGGATCCAATACTTCAAATGGTTACCAGGGACCGCAACCGCCTTGCTATGCAGTCCGATATCCTGGGAGCCTATGCACACGGTATCAATACAATGGTCTGTTTATCAGGTGATCACCCTTATTTTGGAGATCATCCCATGGCCAAAAATGTACATGATATTGACTCCATACAGTTAGTACAAATGGTCAAAGACATGCGGGATAAAGGCAAGTTCCAGGGCGGTGATGATATACTGAACCCGCCTAAAATGTTTATAGGTGCTGCGGCAAATCCTTTTGCCGATCCTTTTGAACTAAGGGTGGCCAGATTAGCAAAGAAAATCAATGCGGGGGCTGATTTTGTTCAAACACAATGCATATATAACCTTGATAAGTTTGAAAAATGGATGGAAGGAGTTAGGGACAGAGGACTCCATGAAAAAATTCATATTCTTGCAGGTATAACCCCCATGAAAACAGCTGGAATGGCAAAGTATATGAAAAACAGGGTTCCTGGAATGGATGTCCCGGATGAAGTTATTAAACGTATGTCCGGTGTTCCCAAAGAAAAGCAGGCGGATGAAGGTATTAAGATCAGCGTAGAGGCAATTGAGCGTTTGAAAGCCGTTGAAGGCGTTAAAGGATTCCATCTTATGGCCATTGAATGGGAAGAGAAAGTCCCGGAGATTGCCGAAAAAGCCGGACTTCTTCCAAGACCTGAATTCGGTAATTAAATAATAATTTTGTTAATTTGAATGATACAGGCAATAAAACATTATATATAAAAGGAGAAAAATCAATGAGTGAAAAACAACATATCTTAGTGGTAGATGATGATCCTGATTTAGTCGAATCGATTTCTATGAAGCTGGAAAGCAAAAAGTTTAAAGTAACCAAGGCATACGACGGTATTGAAGCATGGGAGAAAATCAAAGAAGATCGGCCGGAACTTATTATCCTGGATGTTATGATGCCTAGAAAAGACGGGTATGAAACATGTAAGGAAATCAAAAACGATGATCAGTACAAAGATATCATTGTTGTTCTTCTAACAGCTGTCGGAGATGCTGTATCGTCAACTAATTACACTCATATGGATGGTAAAACAACTCCTGCAGATGATTTTATTCCCAAACCGATTGATTTGGATAAACTTATGGAGATTGTCGAAGATCATCTTTAATAAGATGATAAGTGTCAAAGTTAGTAAATAAGAAAGTATCAGAGTATTGAAACAAAGTGTTTTCAATACTCTGGTACTCAACAATAATAAATTACGCCACACTCATGCTGACCAGTAGACTAAACTGTAATATTATATTTAAAATGGACCATTTTATGAGTAATATAAGTAAGGTATTAAAAAATGAGGATCAACGGTATAAAACTCAGCAATGAACTTGCCCAGATAAATCTTTTAAATAGCTATGATCCTTATGCCTTAAGGGGTCTTTTCTTTCGGCTTTTACAAGAAAATCAGATAAATACTCCTTTTGTTTTAGTTACAGGAATGGAAAAAAAAATTCAGAGTTCATGTTGCGTTGATAAAAAAGATATTAACCGTGTAAAAAAAATGGCAGCTATTGAACCCAGTCTTAAGGAAAATATAGAACTTATTTCTGATGTGGGATCATTGACTTTATTTCCGCATCATTCCAACCTTAAACTACTGGGTCTTTCCTTTTACATTTTCGGTAAAACAAAATTACCAATATACGGAATGGCTTCATCGATATCTTCTCTGACATTTATTACAGATTATTCAAAACTGAACTATGCGTTTTCAGCATTTCAAAAACATATGGACCTGTCATCTAATAATACCCTGTTAGAGCCGGAAATTCATGTGATACAAAAGAAATTTTAGTTAAATAATTTCAGGATAAAACAATGGAAACTATAGCTGTTTACTGGGAACCTAAACCAAAAACATATGGTTTCAATGAGGTTACCAATCTATCTTTATTGAATATTGAAATTACAGAGGAAAAGATGGATCAATGTGGGCTATGGCTAATAGAAATGGCCGATTTAGAAATAAGTTTCCATCTGGTTTTAGCAAAGTATTTAGATAACAAAAAACTAAGATTATATATTTTAATAGAAAAATGTTTTGAAGATAATGTGCTATCTCATGTTGGAAAACATGTTGATTTTGAGTTAGAAAAAGATTTTACCATAACTTCACCTGTGGAATTAATATGTTTTCAGGGACCTCATTTTGGAGATAGATACGGTATAGCTGATACGGTCTTAAACACTTTAGATAGTCAGGATATGCAGGTTTTGATTACTGTCTGTTCAGGGTCAACTGTTTACATTGTGCTGCCTGAAGGAGTTTTAGGTGCGGCCAGACATTTTCTATCAAAAGCATTCGAAGTCCCCTGAAATTACAATTTTATAAATATTTTGATATGACTATGAAATCTATTGTGTTTTCTGCCACTATTATCGGTATATTCCCAGTTAAATTAAGTTATAAATTTTAGCTTAAAAATAAAATGAAAATGGAAAATAAAAGAAAAATCACTGACAAAAAAACCAAAAAAATTGATTGGCGACAGATGTTGTTTGACTCCCTTTCATTCCCTACCCTTATAATGGATAAAGATAAAAATATAATAGCTGTAAACAAATCCTTTATTGAGAAATTTGATAATAAAAAAGATCTAATTGGGAAGAAATGTTATGAATATTTTTTTAACTCCAATTATATGTGTGAAAATAAAACCTGCCCTTTACCTAGGCTTTTTTCTGACAAAGACGAACAATCGATGACCATTGAATACATTTCTAAAGGAGTCCCAAAATGGGAGGATAGGGTCTATACTCCAACTTTGGATGAAAATGGCGAAATAGCATATATCAGGGTAAGTATTCGAGATATTACACAAGTAAAGATTCTTGAAAAAGAGTTAAAAGAGATAAAAAATCTCATGGAGAAGATAATACAGAGTTCAGTTGTAGGTATTGTAGCTGCAAACCTGAAAGGTGAATTACTTTTAATGAATAGAGCGTCAGAAAATTTATTTGGATATTCTTTTGAAGAATTTAAAAAAAGATTTACAGTAAAAGACTTTTATCATCCAGGCGTAGCAAAAGAAATAATGAAAAAACTCAGAAGTGAAGATTATGGAGGGAAAGGTAAATTAACAAACACAAAAGTTGATATTGTTAATTCAAAAGGTGAAATAATTCCAGGTGAAATAGTCGCTTCAATAATATATGAAAATGATGAAGAGATTGCCACAATGGGCATATATACCGATTTAAGAGATAAAATCGCTGTGGGAAAAAAATTGAAAAAAACCCAAAAACAGCTCGCTCAATCGGAAAAAATGGCATCAATTGGGCAATTAGCAGCAGGTGTGGCGCATGAAATCAATAATCCTTTAACAGGAATTCTCTTTAATGCCAACATGCTACTTGAAAATAAGGACAAAAACACCCCGATTACCGAAGAGCTTGAAAACATAATTGAAGATGTCAATAGATGCAAAGACATAGTAAAAGATCTTCTTGTATATAGCAGGCAATCAAATCCAAGTAAAAAATATATTCATCTTAATACTATCGTAGAGCAAAGTCTATCTCTAATCCACGATCAGAAGCTTTTTGGTAACATAATAATAACAAAAATACTATCCGATGAGATGATGCTAATCAAAGCAGATGAAAATCAGCTCTATCAGGTAATAATTAATCTGGTAATAAACGCTGCCGATGCCATTAAAGGTGATGGTACCCTGACTCTGAGTACTTATTGTGAAATAGAAGCTCAAAAAGCTTATGTGGAAATTTCAGATACAGGATGCGGTATATCTAAAAAAGATTTACCTAAGATTTTTGACCCTTTTTTTACAACAAAAGAACTGGGAAAAGGCACCGGTTTAGGTTTAAGCACCGTTTATGGAATAATAAAGGAAAATGAAGGGCACATTTCTGTTAAGGAAACAAACACAAAGGGGACTACTTTCTTAATAGAGTTCCCCCTTCATTCAGACGTTTAAGGAAAGAATAAATCATGATTCAAAATAATGAATTAAATAATTCATTCAATTATAGTGTTCTGGTTATAGATGATGAAAAACGCATACGGGAAGTCACCAGTAAAATGCTGACGCAGGAGGGCTTTGAAGTTGCGGTTGCTGAAGACGGCAATACAGGGATGAAAATGATAAAAGAAAAGCATTATGATATAATATTGCTTGATCTTATGATACCCGGCATTTCAGGTTTAGACGTGTTGCCTTATATTAAGGAGAACCATCCCGATTCAATAGTTATTGTTATAACAGGTTATGCAACCCTTGAACATTCCATAAAAACGATGAAAAGCGGGGCATTTGATTTTATCCCGAAACCATTTTCTCCTCAGGATCTTCGCATTGTCATATCTAAAGCAATTCAATTCATCCAGACACTACAGGATATTGCCAATGAAAAATCCAGAATGGGCGTTCTGGTAAATCAACTTTCCGGCGGTGTTATGGCTACGGATTTTAACAAAACAATTGTACTCGCTAATCCTGCTTTTCTAAAAATGATAGATTATTTTGGAAAAGATGTTACAGGGTGTAATGTTTCGGAAGTAATTAAACATAAAGAAATGAAAAGCATGATTGACAGGGCTTTGTCAATGCCGCCTGAAGTACTATCGGATTTAACTGAAGAGATCAATATAAGTGAGAATATTGTTAGTGTTCGATGTATACCTTTCCGTGACAGATTAAAGCGAAATATAGGTACGATTACAGTTATATACGATATAACTACTTTAAAGAAAATGGACCAGCTTAAGTCCGATTTTGTTTCAATGGTTGCCCATGAGATAAGAAGCCCTCTAAACTCTATTGGTATGCAGCTTCAGGTAATTTTAGATGGATTGGCTGGGCCTGCTACTGAAAAGCAACAGGAGATACTTACAAGGGCTTCAGAAAAAATAAGATCACTGAGTAATTTATCCACAGAACTTCTCGAACTTGCCAGCATAGAATCAGGACTGATAACACAGGAAAAAGAAAAATTTGATATAAACCACCTTCTCAACGAACAGGTAGCTTTCTTTCAGGAAGCAGCGCTCGCAAAAAATATTTCTCTTGAACTTGATGAACCTTCAAAACTTCCCCCAATATTTGCAAACAAATCAAATATTGACGAAGTATTGTCAAACCTTATTAGTAATTCTATAAATTATACACCTGAAGGAGGAGATATAAAAATCTTTGCAGTAGCAACAAAAAGCTATTTTCATATCAGTGTCAGCGATAATGGTTTTGGTATCAGTAATGAGGACATTGAAAGAATTTTTGATCGATTTTATCGTGTTAAAAATGAGAAAACCCGTTATATTACCGGAACCGGACTGGGTTTACCAATTGTTAAAAGTATTGTTGAAGCCCATAATGGTAAAATAAAAGTAGAAAGCGAACTATCCAAAGGAAGTACCTTTTATGTTTATCTTCCTTATATTGAAACATGATAATTATAATCTGACAACATTATTTTGTAATTCATTGGCAGCAATAGTCAAAGGATAATAAACCAGGCCAAATGGTGTGGAAAAATCAAAGCCTGGTTTTTTTATGGTGACAGATACAGGATCAAAATCATATTTTCAGCGAAAAAATTATCAGCCACCAATCCGCCCTGATTTGCCATAGTTTCAAGTTAGGAAACCACATCTTTTCACCTGTAACAAATCGTGACTCATAAAAAAAGTTGCCTACGGCAAATATGTATCCATTAGATGTTTTGATATTACATTTTCTTGTATTGACCTGCAATTTTACATTAAGTATATTTACAGGAAAAAAGGTTTTTAAAAAAAAGGTAAATAATGAAAGAAAAAGATATTGAATCAACAATAAAGCATTCCAAAAACTACCTTGAAATGGCTTTACGAAATGATAGAAGAACCAGAATAAATAAACCTGACGGATACGGGAAACGTACAGGCGAATGCGGTGATACAATAGAGATGTTTTTATCCGTTTTTGAAGGATATATTGACAGGGTTTTCTTTGAAACAGACGGCTGCATGAATACTGCAGCATGTTCCAATACTGTAGCTTATCTGGCAGAAGGAAAAACCGTGGATGATGCCTGGAAAATCATGGCTGAAGATATAATAGACTACCTTGAAACCTTACCTGTAGAAGAAGCACACTGTGCCGAACTTGCAGCAGGAGCATTTTATCTTGCGCTTTCAGATTACCGGGAAACCAGAAAGGCACCATGGAAAAAAATATACAGAAACAATTAAAACCGGAGGTAAGGATTGACTGTTACAGGTTTTGAATCAAAACAACCAACCCCTCTCCAAACATCAGACGGTGTTGTTGCGCTTAGCCATTCTCTTTCAATAATGAGTGCAAACCATGTTATACGCTGGCTAATTGGTTATGAACCCAAACCGGGGAAACCTTTTCCCCTTGATAAACTCTTCAGAGAACCGGATCTTACCCGGATTAAATCTGCAGTAAATTTCACCCTGTAACATGGGCAGCCGGAAGTGAAACTTAAGGTTGAATTTTAAAAAAAGATGCATATTATATGAGTAATAATTAGATAGATTAACAAAGAGATCTATGATAAAATATTTAAATATTAATGAATTAGGCCAATTAAAAATTGACCATATCAAAAAATGTATATTGGGTTGGAGTCAAGGCATTTACCGATGAGAAATAGTAGCATGGAAGTTGTTTATGAGCATTTTGAATCTGCAGATAAAGTAACCAGCTGGCGATAGGTTCATTTTGGAGATAGATTCTAATCGAACCGGTTAACTAAAAACCTGATTCCATAAAACACCTTGAAGAAAGCAGTACAAATGTCATATAAAATCCCGGAAAATGTAACTGAAATAATCCTTGAAAGTATCTCGGACGGTGTTTTTACAGTTGATCATAAGTGGCGCATCATGTCTTTTAACAATTCTGCTGAAAAAATTACCGGAATTCTCAGAAATGAAGCGATAGGCAGGCACTGCTGGGAGGTTTTCAGGTCAAATATGTGCGAAGGTGACTGTGCTCTTAAGCGAACAATGGAAGAAGAAAAATCGTTTGTTAGTACTTCTACTTATATTGTTAATAATGAGAAAAAACGCATTCCAATTGCCGTGTCTACATCTCTTTTACGAGATGAGAAAGGAAAAACAATAGGTGGTGTGGAAACTTTCAGGGACATCAGCCTTGTAGAAGAACTTCGAAAAAAGCTTGATGGCCGTTTTCATATGGGTGATATCGTCAGCAGCAGTAAAGCAATGAAAAAAATATTTAACATTCTCCCACAAATTGCTGAAAGCGGCAGTACAGTGTTAATTGAAGGTGAAACAGGTACAGGCAAGGAACTTATGGCAAGGGCTATTCACAATTTAAGCCCTCGCAAGAAAAAACCATTTATTGCAATTAACTGTGGAGCACTTCCTGACACATTACTTGAGTCTGAACTTTTCGGCTACAAGGCAGGTGCATTTACCAATGCTATAAAAGACAAGCCCGGACAATTTGCAGCTGCAAAAGGTGGAACAATACTCCTTGATGAAATTGGGGACACAAGCCCGGCATTTCAGGTTAGACTTCTTCGAGTACTCGAAGAGCATGAATTTCAGCCTCTTGGAGCTGTAAAGAAAGAAAAAGCTGATATACGCATAATTGCTGCAACAAACAAAAACCTTTCTGAAATGGTAGAAAAAGAAGAATTTCGTCAGGATCTTTATTACCGCATAAATGTTGTTCGTTTGAAACTGCCACCGCTTAGAAACCGCATGGAGGATATCCCGCTGCTTATAAAAAGGTTCATTGAAAAAATGAACCTTGCCCGCGGGAAAAATATAAACGGCATAGATAAAGAAGCCCTTGAAATACTTATGTCTCAAAGTTACCCGGGAAATATTAGAGAATTGGAAAATATAATAGAACATGCTTTCATATTATGCTCGAACGGTAACATTAAGAAACAATATTTACCGAGCAGCATTTTTCATAATGAAAACTCTCAGGCTAATAATAGTAAACTCAATGATTCTTTAAAAACGGCAGAAGCCGAAGTTATTATTAATGCCTTAAAACGTAACAATTATAATCGAATGGCTGCAGCACGTGATCTTGATATGCATAAAAGTACATTGTTCAGGAAGATAAAAAAGTTGGGAATTCCCCTACCCCGAATTGACGGTCGTTCAAGAGTTTAAACTAAGAGTCCTATTCAAGAATAAATTTTCATCCTACCCCCATCGTAACAAATTCAAATCATATTAATATACCTTGATAAGAGCGATACGAAGACAGGTCTTCATTTATGACAACCCTTAAATTAGGTCTATAAATCCATACACCCTATATTAAGGCATTGCAAATCCCGAGAAATGAGGCGTATTTATCGTGCACCGCAGTGACGAGAGATGAAGCGCAACGCAGATATTGGACTTTTTACGACGCCATCAATAATTAATTGTGTAAAGTCGGATATGTGCCAAAGAATGAGCATATTAAATAATACAGTATCTTTGGAAAGAAGCTGATCAGTTTCTTTTGAAAACATCACATAAATTAAACAATCTCATCTCTTTATTATGAATATATTTTTTATTTATCGGATAAAGATTTAACTTGAAAAAAAATTTAAAGTGTTTTAGTTTAAAAAACGTTAAGAACGTTAAGAATGTTTATATTGTTATCGTTAATCAATCTAAAAAAAGTATAAAGTAATGGAAAATGATATATTAAGCATCCCCCAGGCTGCCAAACATTGCGCAGTGAGCAGAGTGACTCT
>JABHLN010000044.1:28578-28941 GCA_018693105.1 Desulfobacterales bacterium
CACGTACTCCCGGAGGTCATTACAGAATTAACAAAGATGATTTACAATCATTTATCTCTAATAAAAATCTTTATTCAATTTCAAATAACCAGTCCGGTGATAAAAAGATTCTTATTGTAGATGATGACACCCATACCCTGAAAATGCTTACCATATTACTTTCTAAACATAAATACATTACAGAAGTGGCATCAGATGGTTTTAGTGCCGGAATCAAGATTAAAGAGTTCAAACCTGATCTTGTAATCCTCGATCTTTTTATGCCGGGAATTAATGGTTTTGAGGTCTGCATGCAAATAAAGAAAAATTCAAGGACCTCTCATATAAAAGTATTAGCCGTAACTGGTTACGACAATAAAGAAA
>JABHLN010000045.1 GCA_018693105.1 Desulfobacterales bacterium
TCATGAATGTGGTAAAGTTTTCAACATTGGTAATCTGTTTATAACATCTTTATACGTTATTTTTTAAATACTATAAGTGTTAAGATTCAAATTGTTGAATACAAAAAACACCATAAATACATGTATTTATAAAAATTGTAATAAGGGCTGATATTAAAAAGTATTTGCAGGTAGACAACTGAATAAAATTTTTAAGGTGAGAAATTATAAAATTAAAAAAGCCGCAGTCTATCAAGACCACGGCTTTAATACAAAAAAGTTCAGGTTATTGTATGAATTTATCCATAAGTGGATTTATGAAAAACACCGGAACCGTTGATGCCCTTGCCACATTTGCGGCAACTGAGCCGAAAACAGCTTTGTCAAGCAGGCTTCTGCCACGGATAGCCATAACTATAAGATCAATTCCATTGTTATCGATATATTTTAATATTTCATCATCAGCTTCACCAACAATTACTTCAACGTTTGACTCGGAAACATCGGGAAGATATTCATCCTTGAATGTTTTCATTTCAGCGTTAACGCTTTTCCCTGGCTCCTCTTCACTTCCTACAAACTGGTCCTTTACTTTCTTGACATAATATTCCTGTTCGGAAGCAACGTGCAAAACCTGAAGTTCTGCTCCAAATGTTTCAACAAGTTTTTTAACATGTGGAATTATTTTTCCCGAAGTTGTGGAAAGATCAACGGGGAATAAAATTTTCTTGTATTCAACCATATAAAGGCCTCCATATATTTTTGTGTAGGGTTATGGGTTATTTTTTCAAGTATTTATTATATGGGTTTTTTATTGTTAATTTGTCAACAGGTATTTCTTGAAACGTAATTTCCTGAGTAGAAGGTTGAGAGAGAAACTATTTGTAGAAGTTGTCTATAAATTAAACTAAGCACCTTTAGTGGTGATACCAAGCTACTCAAAATGCTCATTTACCACCTGTATGTTCTGCTTTCTCAACCCTTTTTACCTTACTATGAACGTTGTTTTTTTATTTAAGATAGTTTTTGAATTTTTAAAGGCGCTTATTTATCCATGAAATAATATCCTGAAAGACTTCTTCCCTGTTGGTCTCATTCAGCATTTCATGCCTTCCGCCATGAAATAGTTTATAACTTACATCCCTCATGCCCATACTGTTATAGGCGTTATAAACCTGAATAACACCCTTGCCGTTGCTTCCTACAGGATCCATATCACCGGAAAAAAGAAAGATGGGGAGATCTTTTGGGGTTTTTAATATATTACTCTTCTGATTTATCTGTTTTAAACCGAACATCATATCTTTATAGAAGCCCGCTGTAAATATTTTCCCGCAAAAAGGGTCGTTAATATAATTGTCGACGACTTCTTCATCCCTGCTTAACCAGTCAAACTCTGTCCTGTTTGGTTTGAAATGTTTATTAAAGCTGCCGAATGTCAGTTTGTTCATTAGTTTGGTTCGACCCTTTTTTCCTATCCTTATTATTTCAAGTTTTGAAATAAGTATGGCAAGGTTGCCAAGAACCCCGGGATCACCGCCTGTACCTGATAAAATCGCACCATGAATTAAATCACCGTATAGGTAGATATAATTACGCAAAAGAAATGATCCCATACTATGGCCGAAAATAAAAACAGGCAGGTCAGGGTTTTCTTTTTTAATGGTTGTTGTTAGTTCCTGCATATCGTCAACAACCTTGTTCCACCCCTTTGTATCGGCAAAGTATCCGATTTCTTCCTTTGATCCTGCAGTTTTTCCATGTCCCCTATGATCACTTGCATATACTGCAAATCCTTCATCGACAAGGACTTCTGCAAAGCTTTCGTATCTTGCTCCATGCTCTGCCATACCGTGGGCGATCTGAACAACACCCTTCACATTGACCTTTTCTTCAGGACTCCATCTGTAAATAAAGATTTTTGTACTATCTTTCATTGAGATTGTGAATTTTGAAGAATTCATATGAGGAATAACCTTTCATGAAATGTTGAACCGGCTTGTTTATATTCCAATATCATTAAAAATCTCTTTTGTCCAAAGTCTTGATTTTTAATTTAAAATGAAAAGAAAGCTGCTGGTTAATTAATTTTCATTAATTAAAACTGATGAATTCGTAAAAAGTATAACCGATGGCTAAGTAAAAATCTTCATATACAAGGCATAGTGTTTGGGCAGGCGTGAAGGCATACATGTAGTATGTTGAATGTTTGGCCAAGCACTATAACACAGTAGATGGCGATTTTTTACGACCCCATCAAAACTGAATGTTGTTTATAATTATGTGAGATAGTTGCAAAAAGGGCATACCTTGATATCAAAGCCTCTCCGTTATTGAATAAATCAAGATAATGCTGGAGTTTTTTGGCTCCCGCAAACCGTTCATAACAGGCGTTAATTACAATTAAAATGACTTCAATAGTAATGCCGGTTTTGAGCATAAAATCACTTAATTCAAATAATGGTAAAAAAAAGCGAAGCTACTTTATATTGTAAAAGAGTTAATAAAAATATATAAAAGCATCGGTTTATTAATTTAAAAAAGGATATATGATGAGATATTGCAGCATTTACCAAAGAAAATATTTGATAATTTTTATTGTTTTTTTTTCCTTTTCCATGCCTTCGGGTAATTTAAAGGCAGATATTCAAAGCGTTCTGGATGACTGCTCTCAGATAGAAAATGATGAAGAACGCCTTAAATGTTATGATGAAATTTCAAGGCACAGCGTAATAAAGGAAAAACCGGTTGCTAATCAGCCTGAAGAGGCCAAAGAAAACAATTCATATCTTGCCAGGTTGTGGGAGCTTGATGAGGAAAAACCCAGAGGAAAATACAGCATTATATCTCATAGGTCCAATTACATACTGCCTGTAGCACACAACAAATCACCTAATAAAACCATTGAAGACATTTCTGCTTTCAAGAATGTTCAAGAGAGTGAGGTCAAGTTTCAGATAAGCTTAAAGACAAAGCTCTGGCAGGATGTTTTAGGCAAGGATATGGATCTGTGGTTTGGATATACCCAACAATCATTTTGGCAACTTTATAATTTTGATAACTCTGCTCCGTTTCGTGAAACCAATTATGAACCAGAACTACTGCTCAATTTTCGAATAGATTATAACCTTCTTGGTATGAAAGGTCGAATAATTAACCTGGGCTTCAATCATCAATCCAATGGCAGAACTGAACCGCTTTCAAGGAGCTGGAATCGAATAGTAGGAAATTTCGGTTTTGAAAAAAACAATTTTACTCTGTTTTTAAAAACCTGGTACCGTATTCCAGAAAGCAGAGAAGATGATGACAACCATGACCTTGAAGACTATATGGGGCCGGGTGAGATATGGGGGTATTATTTTTGGAAAAATCAAAGGGTTAGGTTGATGCTTCGTAATAACTTTCACTTTCATGAAAATCGAGGCGCCTTACAGCTTGATTGGAGTATTCCGGTAATTGAAAAAATAGGATTTCAGATACAGTATTTTAATGGTTACGGTGAAAGCCTTCTTGATTACAATCATCATGTCAATCGGATTGGAATTGGTTTTATTCTGACAGATTGGATTTAGGTTTCAGGCCTGAGAAAAGCCAAATTTATAAAAAGGAATAACAATGCAGGTAACAAAGCCGGGGAAAATTCAAGATGGATTATGGATGTTTGGGAGATACAGATCTTGCGTTCATATCATGAAAAACAAAAACGGATATATCCTTATTAACGGTGGCATGGGTTATATTTTAAAAGATGTCCTCAGGCAGATGGAGGAATTCGGCATTGATAAAAGAAAAATAAACAGTGCAATTATTCTTCATACACATTTTGATCATATAGGAATAATTCCCTATTTTAAGCATATTAACCCCGATCTAATTGTCTATGCTTCATTACATGCAAAAAATATCCTTAAAAAACCAAAGGCAATTGAAAGTATTAATACTTTTTCCCGTATGGCTGCTGAAAGGATGACAGACAAGGAGATGCGGTACAAAGAAGATTCGGTTGACTGGAGTACTGAAATTGAAATCGAGGTTGTCGTGAATAATGACATTATTGAAGCGGACCAGGCAACACTCCAGGTATATGAAACACCGGGGCACTCACTTTGCTCAATCAGTCTCTATTCACCTGAGTATAAGGCACTTTTCCCATCAGACGCCGGTGGTGTTTTGTCTGCACAAACATACACAGCATATGGAAACTCCAACTATACATTGTTTCAGCAAAGCCTGGAAAAAATGAAAGATTTAGATGTGAAATATCTGTGTTCAGATCATTATGGTTATGTGAAAGGAAAAAAGGCGGGAGTTTTTATAAATGAAGTAATTGAACTCGCAAAAAAACGCCGCTTTTTAATGGAAGAGATATATCTGAAAACAAGGAATCTCGATATGGCGGTTAAAGAGGCCACTGAAACTTTTAGTGACGAAAATACAGATAGCATAGTATCATCGGATGTATTTGAAGAGACATATAGGCAGATGATGGCGCATATTGCTGGAGAGCTTGATTAGAAACAATCTTAAAATAAATCTAAGTTCCAATTGTTGTATTAAAAAAGCAGATCAAAATGCTTATTACTAACTGTATACGCTGCTTTTTCACGCACTCTGCTTTGCCGGGAACCCTTTCTTTTTTGAAATAGCTTAAGGTTTCCAACTGCAAAGGGGCGGATCCCGTGATTTTTCCGTACAGCAACACATTTTTTAATTGGATGGGTTCAATTTTATATATTTGTGTCAGAATTAGGCCCAAGAGGTTTGAAATATATAATCAACTGAGGCAGCAGAGTCAGTGCAGCAATCAGGGCAATAAACATTGCAAGGCCGGTAAGCAGACCGAAGTAAATACTTGGAATAAAGCTGGACAGGGCGAGAATCGAAAACCCGATAATGATTGTCAGTGAAGTATAATACATTGCATGGCCGATACTTCCGTGACAGCGATGCATGGCTTTTATGTAATCCCCGTCGTTTTTAAATTCCTCTATAAACCTGTGAATATAGTGGATTGTATCATCTACGGCTATGCCGACGCTTATTGCGGCAATAGTTATTGTCATCATGTCAAGAGGGATATTCATCCACCCCATAAACCCGAGAACTACTCCTGTAGCAAGCAGGTTCGGAAAAATGGCTATAAGGGCTATCTTTAAAGACCTGAACAGAACCGTAAACATAAATAACAATGCAACAACTACTATTCCAAGTGTGAGAATCTGGGAGCTGAAAAGGCTTTGCAGCATATTGTTGTAAAGTACCAACATACCGGTTACATGAACATTTTCTTTCTTTAAACCAAGCTTTCCGGTTAGTTCCCGATGAATTTTTTTAAGAAGTTCATTCCTTTTTAATGTTTTTTCAGAATCTCTTACACGTATCGAAAAGCGAACCTGGTTGTTTTCCACCGAAACATAAGGGTTCATGACTATATTTTTGAATTTATCCGGAAGTTTAGTGTAAACAAGAGAAAGTTTGAAGTTGTCCAATGGCTTATTGTCATTCAGTTTCTCAGCTATCTGAAGCATAGTGCCCAGAGAAAGTACTTTTCCTGTTTCGGGAATTCTGTCCAGATATGTGTGTATCTTTTTGATCTGCTCCATTTTATCAGAGGTAAACCAGTATTTTTCTTCATTTTCCTTAGAATCAAATTCGTCGAACTCATCAAACTCATCATCTCCCATGTCATCTTCTGAATCTTTACCGGAAGTTATAATAGGAGAAGTTGTTTCTTCCGGGTCAAACTCGAAAATAACATCCAAAGGTGTGGTGCCGCCAAGATTCTGATCAATTACCTTCATACCCTGGTAAATTTCAGTCGTATGCTTGAAATAATCGATGAAACTGTTTTCAACTAAAAGTCTTGAAATACCGATTCCGCTTAATATCAGGATTACAATACTTACAACCATTATAAGATTACCATGGAATTCTGTAAATCTTGCCAGAATTTGAGTCAATGTAAACCTTGATTCTTTTCCGGTATTGGGTTTTCCCTTGCTAATAAGCAATAAACCTGCAGGGAAAAAAATAAATGTAAGAACAAGTGATACCGAAATACCTGAAATCATCATCCATCCAAAGGTTTTAACTGGTAAAATGTCGCTTGTAAGAAGTGAACCAAACCCTGCAATCGTAGTAAGTGCAGCGTAAATACAGGGTCTCGTCATAAAACGGACCGTATCAAGCACCAGCTCTCTTTGAGGTTTATCTGGATTATTTTTAAGAAGCTCTCTGTATCTTACAACAAGGTGGATTGTAATTGCCATGGTAATAATAATTTGTAGAGATATGAAGTTGGAAGATATTACCGTTACTTCCCATCCGAACGTTCCTAAAAAGCCGACCATGCACACAACAGAAAAAGCACAGCAAAATAAGGGAAGGATAACCCACCGAACCTGTTTAAAAATTATACCAAGAGTGATTATAAGAAAAAAAAGAACACCGAAACCGAATATTTTCAAATCACTTTTTATAAAGGTAATAAGATCATCGGCTATCATACTGATTCCACCAAGAAAAAGCTCAGCATCACCGCGATAGTTATCCATAAGTTGGCGAACCATGGCTATATTTTCATGTCTTTCGGATCTTATTTTGTCGCGGTATTGCTTGAACTCGGCCGAAACATTTCTGTATGCACTCTCTTCATCAGCTGTCAGTTTGCCTGTTTCACGAAGTTTTTCTCTGAAATGGTTTCGCTTGCTAAGCAATTCCGTGTAATGATCATCATTTGGAAGATTAATCTGCAGGGCGGTTGTCTTTAAATCGGGGCTTATAATAAGGTTATTATAAATGGGGCTGTTCCGGAATTCTTTTTTTGCGAGTTCTTTGTCAACGTCAGGAGACTCAAGTGTCCTGATATTACTTGTAAGTTCCTTGATAGGTACTGGTGGGCTCTCAAGCAGTGGTACATCGAGTATAGTGGTTACTGATGTCACAAAATCAAGTTTGTTTAAGTCATCTCTCAATTGTGCAAGATTTAATAGTACCTTGTCAGAAAAAAGGTCCTCTGCGGGCTTAAATGTTAACACAAGAAAATCATGTTCACCATACCTGGCATTTATTACCCGCGAATAACGCAGGTCTTTATCACTATCTAAGACAAGTGTTTCTGCAGATGCATCAAGTTTGAAATTTTTTGCCTGATACCCAAGAAATGAAATCATTATCAGAAGGCAAATAATAACAAATCCAGGTTTTTCAAGAATAGTTCTGTCGTAAAGTTTTGTTAGAAATGAATATAGCTTTGACATTTTTTTAGATAACTTTTTTATAAAATTTGCTAAATGACTTTCTTTGATTGTTATACGGATATCTGGTTACTTTAATACAGATTTTATTCACTTTCAGGCTTCTCTAGTTCTTTCATGAGGTTTTCAACGGTGCCTTTTTTTAATACCTCATCAAACTGAGTTTTGTATGTTTTAACAACGCTTACTCCCTCTACTTCAAGGTCATAAATTTTCCACAGCCCTTTAGATTTATAAAGTTTATATATCATATTAATTTTATTGTCTTTTGAAATGAGCTCAGTAGGAACCTGAACCTTTCTGCCTTCCTGGATCGGTTCACCATAATTTATGGATTCATTCGTATACATATTAAGTTTTTCCAGATAAGATGATTTCATACGATTTTCAAAAAGATCAACGAACCTTTTTTTATTATCTGATGAAAGTTTTTGCCAGTTTGTTTTTCCCATACTGAGCTTTGCAATCAGTCCAAAGTTAAAAACCGGGCTTACAATTCCTATTATTTTTTCATTGCTTTCTTCTTTTTTAAGATCTTCGTTTTGAAGAACTGATATGGCTGAATCAATTTTACTTTTAATCATCATTTTTGCATCATTTTTATCGTCAGCAAGTAAGGTATTACACATAAATAGAAAACAAAATATTATCAAAAATGTTTTTTTCATTTCCCTAATCCTTTATTTAATAAGAACTTCCCGATCTCTAATTGTTGATAGCCTTTACCGGTTGATGGCGTCGTAAAAAGTATCCAACTAATGTGTTGTAGCGTTTGGCCAGATGCTATTCATTGAGCATGAAGATTTTTACTTAGCCATCGGTTATATTTTTTTACGAGTTCATCATTACTTAATAACAACTGTTTTAATAGGAATTTATATATAAAAGTGTGTTGTCTGTCAAATGAATGAATTGTGGCATAGTAATTGTTATCAATTATCTGTTGATGGCATTTTAAAAAGTCTCCATCAACCGCTATACCTTGCATATGAAGATTTTTACTTAGCCATAGGTTATGCTTTTTGCGAGATCATCATTTATTGTATCAAACATTGACCAGTTCATTACAAAAATAATATGCTTTTTGATATCTTTCCATGAATCTGATATGAAGATTTATATTTTTACACCGGTTTTACTCTTTACGAGTTCATAAAATTTACCATTAATAACTATCATGAACAAGTATCTGGAACAAGTAACCGGCAGCAATAAACAAGGGACATAAACAGAAATGTAAAACAAGTAGTGAGGATAACCGCCATGCATTTTGATAAACCCGGTAAGGATAATACCGATAAAGCACTAAAACTTGCATACGAAAGAGGAAAAGATCTTGGGTTAAATGAAGTTGTTGTTGCTTCTACATCAGGTAATACCGCTTATAAAACTTTGGAAATATTCAAGGGCTTTAAAATTTCAGTTGTCACTTATCATTGTGGTTTTCTAGAGCCTTTTAAGAATGCAATGGAAGAAAGTGTAAAACATGACCTCCGGAAAAAGGTGCAGCTATAGTTGTAGCAACACATGCATTATCCGGAGTGGAAAGGTCTATATTTAAAAAATATAACGGGAGCTACCCCGCTCTTTTAATTGCAGACACTTTGCGGCTTTTCGGTCAAGGTGTAAAAGTTGCTGTAGAGATATCTATAATGGCTGCAGATGCCGGAATGTTAACAGGGAATGATATTATTTCTATTGGCGGATCAGGCAAAGGTGCTGATTCCGCAATTGTTTTAAAGCCTGCTAACCAGTCTGACCTTTTTGATATGAGAATCAGGGAAATTATGTGTAAACCACGAAATTTTTAATTAGCCATCGGTGATACTTTTTACGAGTTAATCAATAGTTTATGATGTCGTAAAAAGGCCCTATTTACTTTGTTATTGCGGTTTATCAGAAGTTCGATATGCTACATGAATGCCTTAACTCCTGATAAACCATTATGCCTTTTTATATATTATTATCAGTTTTTTTAATCGATAGCAGGAAAAATATGGATAAATCATGTGAAATGTGTAATATGCCGATAAAATCTGCTCAAAAGTATGAAGAGATTGAAAAAGAATTAATACCTGAAAAGGTATATGTTCATTCGGATTGTTATTGGAAGGCAAAGCTGATCGCATTTTTTGAAGGTGTCGGTATGCAGGAGATTAACGAATTAATTGGAAAAAAACCATCAGAATTAAAAATGATTGGTTCTTTTCTTGCTGATAAAATCAAGGAAAGTGTAGGACCGCGGGAAATATAAAACACCCTGTTTAGAACCCGATCTTCATTCGCAAAACCCTTCAAAGTGTTCACTATTCCTAATATTTTGCTAAATCATATTCAACTTGAATAGATGCGCTCCTTGTATATTTTTTCCGTTGCCTTTATTATGGAAGCCGTAATTATAATATCTCATCTTCATAAAGATCTAAAACCATTTCCTCATTCCATTTATGTGATCCATCAGTAGTTGCTAACCCTTCTTTGTTGAAACGGTCTGCGACTTCTCCGGCTGATAATTCAATAACCCCTATAAGTGTTGTGATTCGATTTATGATTTCCTGCAGACCGTTCTTTTGGTTAGTGCTAACGACATTCCTTTTTTCATGGCTTTGTTTTGCTGGCCCGGATGTTTTGTTAGTGCTAACGGGGGCGTTGTTGATTTCCGAATAGTTTTGATTGCTTTCTGTCTTCAAGTTTTCTTCATCAACAAAAGAACCTGTTGTATTACCATGCTTCATTATAATACTATTTACAATATCAGATAAAGAATTACCGGTTTTATCTCTTTCGGTGTTTAGTATTTCAGCCGCAGCCTTATCTATCACTATAGTAAATCTTTTCTTTCCGAATGCCTTTTGCTTGTCCTGCCATTTTTTTTGCCGTTCTTTTCCTGATATTGCCATGATAAAACCTGTTATGTTAGTGATAACGATTGTATGCCATGTTATCACTAACAATATTTTTATATTAAATCAATGATTTTTTTATATTTTGCAATTATGGCAGAGTAAGGTTTATGCCATAGTGAAAGGATTGTTCTTTTTTTCTTGCCCTACAGTTGATTTTGGAGACGGGCCGTAATCATGACCCGGCCAGATTATGGTTTCATCAGGAAGGGAGTATATTTTTTCATGGATTGATTCAATCAGGGTTTTATGGGAACCACCCGGCAGATCAGTTCTTCCCATAGACTCCACAAAAAGCGTATCACCGGTAAAAACATTTCCTTTAATATAAAGGCAAATGCTTCCGGGTGTATGTCCGGGAGTGTGAATTACTTTGATGGTTATTTCACCAATGTTAATATCATCACCATCTTCGAGGAGTACATCGGCTTCAGGTGATCCTTTTCCTCCAAAGATTCTTGAAAATGCTCCATGTAAAAACTTGCCAAGTTTTTTTCCATCTATCGAATGGATATAAAGTTTTGCACCGGTTGAAGCTATAAGAGAGGCGTTCCCTGATGTATGATCAGGATGATTGTGCGTGTTTATAACATGAGTTAGAGTAAAACCTTTTTTTTCTATTTCTTTTTGCAGCATGTTGGTTTGAAAGGCAGGGTCAATCAATGCACAAGTTTTTGTTGTGTCATCCCCTATAAGATAACAAAAGGTAGACATGTTTGACAGGTATATTTGTTTAATCTGCAATTGATTCAACCTCCTGTTTAAAGATTTCATATGATAACAAATATAATTTTAAGATTTTTTTAAAAGAAAATCAATTCATTGTTATCATTTTTCAAAGTGTTATTTAAAAATCTGAAAATACATGTTACTATAAAGGAAATAGTTTCTATAAAAGGAGGTACAATGCGAAAATACACATTAATATTTTTGATAGTTGCTTTTATATTTTCTTCTGGATGTTCTACTCGTTACAAGGCACAGCCCGTATCTTTCAAAATGCCGTCTTCATACGAGAATTCTGTAACATTTGGCAGTGTGGAGATTGGAGCTACGGCTTTTAGCGATATCGATGAGGCAAAAAAGGCTTTTGGCTTTGATATTAGGGGTGCTGGAATGCTGCCGGTGCAGATAGTCTTTGATAACCAGGGGAAATATTCATTAAAGATAATTCCGGAACAGACATTTCTTGAAGATGAAAAAGGAAACCTTTGGCCCATACTCAGCAGTAAAGTTGCTTATGAGAGAGCTACAAAATATGCCCAGACAAACAAAATCTTCAAGGAGGGCGCTTATCATGGTTTCTGGGGAGCAATGGCCGGAAGTATTATAGGCGCAGCTGTTGGAATAGTAACAGGTGAAAATGTAGGCGAAGCAGCAGGGAAAGGTGCGGCTATTGGTGCGGCCGCAGGAGCAACTATGGGAGGTGCTCAGGTATATGAATCTGATGAGCCCAGGAGAACCATAATTGGTGATCTTAAAGAAAAAGCACTTAAAAATAATGCTGTTAAGCCAAAGGTCCTTGCTAACGGGTTCCTGTTTTTTCCCGGCGAGGCGGAATCAGCAAATCTTCTTAGGCTACAGATTTTAGAAAAAGAAACAGGAAAAATTCATGTGTTGAAGCTGAAGCTTTAATGGCTTTGTAAAAAGTCCAATACCTGCGTTGCGCTGCACCCCTCGTCACTATGGCGTACGAAAGTACGCCTCATTCCTCGGGATTTGCGGCGCCTTGATCTTGAACTTTTTACTTTGCCATAACGGGTTGACTTTTTTACGAGTTCATCAGGTATTAAAAGAAGAGATAACGTCTGGCATTTAAAATAGTTATTCCGCAGCTAATTTTTAATGAATGACTGGCCCAGCGATACCACTCTATATGTGGTGAATAAAAATCCTTGTATTTATTATTTTAGAACCTGATTCCGACTTTAAGGCCGTACTGTGCGACCTGGCCAAGTGAAACTTCACCGTTGATAACCACAAGAGGAAAGGGAGATATCTGCAACCCAATAAGGGCCCTGTAGACTGTTTTATTAACATCATCTAATGCTATGAGTGGTGACTCTTCACTTCCGTCAATCATTATGGCGGATAATCCTGCGTAAGGTGTGATCATGAGGAATCCCTTACTGATAAGAACATCAAACTCTTTTGTGCTTAACTCTATATCATCAACGCCTTCGAGGCTGCTGTATGCCGCCCTTACACTTAGGGCCGGAGTTACAACGGTGCCTTCAAGGATTGCATATTTTGCTTCAAGTCCCCAGAGTTTAATATTTGAGTCCGGAACTGCAACATACATTGCGCCGATGTCGATGTTGAACGGCAGGCCTTTCTGCACATGGATTCTAGGTATAATTATGGAAGAAAAGGTATCATAGTCTTTTACTACTTTTTTCCAGTAAAGATCTCCATCGTGGAAATTGGTATAAACAACTTCGGTGGAAATATCAAATCCGGTTATTCCAAGCGGTTCAGCCGGCGCCATTGGATTAAAGGCTATTGCAACTCCTAATTCTTCAGTAAGGCTTTCAAGTTCGGACTGAAGTAAAGCTCCGAATATGTTTGTAATCTGGAAGTCTTTTGCGTAGGAAAATGAGGTGGATAACAAAAGAATTATTATAATTGCAAATAGTTTTTTCATACCAACCCCTTGAGTTTTTGATAATAATTATTAGTTTGATTAATTAAGGAAAATAAGGTAATTAAGCTTAAATAAATTTTTGGAAAGATTATCATGAGTAACGGGATTTGTAAACCCGATATTTATTACATCTTTTTCTCAATTAGCACTCACATGCAAACAGATTTATTGCTTGTTTTATCCTGACCGGTTTTCAATTCATGACAATTTTAACCGTCGAATATTCGGCAAAATCTATGAGACCGATAATTTTTAAGGAAAAAACTATTTATTTCGTAATTACGATATAAGAAATGCTATAGTTGATGGAGATTGATTTACAGGTATGGATTTTATTAACAGACTCATGATGGAAAAATATTATAAGAGAATTATTATATGGAAAAAACAGCAAAAATAATTATTGACGGTAAAACATATGAACTTCCAATAATTTTAGGATCTGAAGGTGAAAAGGCCATTGATATCAGAACGCTTCGCCAAAAAACAGGTTATATTACTTATGATCCCGGATATGGAAGTACAGGTAGTTGTAAAAGTTCCATCACCTATATGGATGGTGAAAAAGGAATTCTAAGGCATAGAGGTATTCCGATCGAAAAACTTGCAGCACATTCAACTTTTGTGGAAACATCATATCTTGTTATAAATGGCCAGCTTCCTAATGAAGATGAACTTGTAAATATTAGAGAAACGTTAAATGACAACTCTCTTGTACATGAAGATATGCAGATTTTCTTTCAGTCCTTTCCGCGAAATTCCCATCCAATGGGTATTTTATCTGCAATGGTAAATACCATGAGAAGTTTTTATCCTGATCTTGATACAACAGAAGAGGAAATTGACAAGACGATGATTCGACTTTTATCAAAAGTCAGAACCATGGCAGCTATGTCATACAAGATATCAAGAGGTCACAAGGTCGTATATCCCCGGTCTGACTATTCATATTGTGCAAACTTTCTTAATATGATGTTTGACAACCCGGTAAAACCATACAAAATTGATAGTGAACTGGTCAGGGCGTTAAATGTATTCTGGATTCTTCATGCTGATCATGAGCAGAACTGTTCTACATCTGCAGTAAGGGTTGTAGGAAGTGGAAGAGTTAATGTTTATGCTACAATTTCCGCAGGCATTGCAGCACTATGGGGGCCGCTGCACGGTGGAGCTAACCAGTCAGTTATTCATATGCTTATGGATATCCAGAAAAACGATGGAGATATTACAACTGCCATTAAAAAGGCAAAAGATAAAAATGATCCGTTCAGGCTTATGGGTTTCGGGCACAGGGTTTACAAAACCTACGATCCCAGGGCAAAAATTATGAAAAAATTGTGTCATAAACTTTTAAAGAGGTTGAAGATTGATGACCCTCTTCTTCATCTGGCAATGAAACTAGAGAAAGTGGCCCTCAAAGATGAGTATTTTGTGGATCACAACCTTTATCCGAATGTTGATTTTTACAGTGGGATTTTTCTCAGAACCATAGGAATTCCATTGAATATGTTTACTGTAATGTTTGCTATCGGGCGTCTTCCCGGGTGGATTTCCCAATGGAAAGAAAGCATGGATGATCCTCACTGGAGGATAAGCAGACCTCGTCAGATATATTCCGGAGAAACTAAAAGAGGCTATATACCACTATCCAAAAGATAAGAATTTAATAACTGCCAATAAAATAAATATAATAATAAAACCCGACCTGCAACAGGCCGGGTTTTTTGTTTTTCAAATCCGGGCAATGTGATATGAGAAGTGTATTAATTTCTGAATCATAAAAACGTTCACTTTTTACAGCGCCATTAATATTTTCATTTCAGTATAAATATGTCTGATATTAATCATTATATAGAAGTTGCTGTACCAATACCTGTATACAACACATTCACTTACAATATTCCTGAAAGCCTTTACACACCTGAAATTGTTGGGAAAAGAGCCCTTGTTCCCTTTGGGAATCGAAGGTTAACAGGATACATACTTGGAAATGCTGAATCAGGATATCCTTCCGGGGTTAAGGAAATTTTGGATGTCCTTGATGAGAAACCCCTTTTCCCCGAATCAATGGTTCCTTTTTTCAGGTGGATTGCAGATTATTACATTCATTCTGTTGGTGAAGTTGTTAAAGCGGCACTTCCTGGCGGTATTAACCTATTTGATTTAATAGAGATAGCTGTTACTCCGGAAGGTGAAAAACAATTGTGCGACTTTTCATTATCTCCCAGGGAAATGGAAGTTTTGAGTTACCTCAAAGATGGATTTTCAAGTTTGAAAACCCTTGAGAGAAAAACCGGCAGTGAAATCCCAAAATCATTAATCCATAAAATGGAAAGATCGGGATATATTGTTACAAAAAGATCTTTAAAAGGTAAGAATGTCGGGCCCAGAATGGAGCGTTTTGTAAAACTGCTTAGCCCTGATATTCCGATGAAAAGAAAATCCCTGAGAAGAGAAAAGGTAATTAGTATATTAAGATCCGAAGGAGAGGTTTCAGTAAAAAGGCTGAAGGAATCTGTTCCTAATGTTTCCGGACTAATAAAAACCATGAAGGAGGCAGGATCTATATCAACCCGGGAAAAAAGAGTATACCGAGATCCTTTCGGTGAATCAGTTGAGCCTGACACACCACCAATTCTAACTGAAGAACAGAACAATGTAATCTCTGAAATTACCGGTTCTCTTGGAAAAGGCTTTGCAACTTACATGCTGGCAGGTGTTACCGGAAGCGGGAAGACCGAAGTCTATATGAAAGTTGCTTTAGAAGCAATAAGGCTTGGTTATTCTGCACTTGTTCTTGTTCCTGAGATTGCCCTGATATCCCAGACCGAAAAGCGGTTCAGGGCTCGTTTTGGTGAAAAGGTTGCAGTTCTCCACAGCGGTCTTTCTTCAGGTGAGCGTTATGATCAGTGGGTACGTATAGTTGAAAAAGATGCTGTTATTGCAATAGGTGCCAGGTCGGCTATATTTGCTCCTTTGCAAAACATCGGTATTATCATTGTTGATGAAGAACATGACACCTCATATAAACAGGAGAGCAGTTTGCGTTATAACGCCAGGGACCTTGCAATTGTACGTGCAAAACAATCCGGCTGCTTAGCTCTTCTTGGTTCTGCTACTCCTTCGGTTCAATCAATATTTAATTCAGAAGGAGATAAATATATTCCTCTTTACATGAAAAAGCGTGTCAACATGCAGCCGCTTCCTGCTATAACTGTTGTGGATCTTAGAAAGTACAGAGATTCCTTGAAGGGTGCAAGGCGGTTTATCACACCGGAACTCCTTGGAGCATTGAAGAAGACACTCGATCGTGGAGAGCAGGCGTTATTGTTTCTTAATCGAAGAGGTTTTGCAAATTATCCGGTATGCGCAGCCTGTGGTGAATCGTTGAAATGTAAAAACTGTGATATTTCACTTACTCTTCATAAACAAACAAACGCATTCAGGTGTCATTTCTGCGGATACACTAAGCCGTCTGTATCAAAATGCAGTGAATGCGGATCTCCCCAAATAAAAATGCTTGGATTTGGCACGGAGAAAATTGAGGAGGCTGTTAATAAGCTTTTTCCTGATGCACGTGTGGCAAGGCTTGATCATGATACTACCTCAAAAAAAGGTTCTCTTGTCAGGATATTAAAGGATTTGAAGAATAGAAAAATCGATGTTCTTGTGGGTACACAGATGATTGCCAAGGGGCATGATTTTCCTGATATAACACTTGTCGGGATAATCTGTGCAGATCTATCACTTAATTTTCCTGATTTCCGGGCTGGTGAAAGAACGTTTCAGATTCTTTCACAGGTGTCAGGTCGTGCAGGTCGCGGAGCTGTACCGGGAAAAGTGATTTTACAGACATATAATCCCGATCATTTCAGTATTATGGCTTCAATAAGTCAGGACTACAGAGAGTTTTTCAGTAAGGAGATAATATTTCGCAAGGCTTTGAATTTTCCGCCTTTTTCGAGGATAATCCAGCTTAAAATATCAGGTAGGGATAAGAATAAAACAAAGCTTCACGCACATGCTGTCGGAGAATTATGCAATAATTTGAAAACAAAATACAAAGATTTTCAAAAAACAATAGAGATTTTAGGACCGGTTGAGGCACCCCTTGTAAAAATAGCTAATCGCTACAGGTGGCAGATTTTATTAAAAGGCCCCGTGACAGGTCAGCTTCACAGATTTGCTGAAATACTTGTTTTAGAGAACAATTCACAAATTAATAATCCTCATGTCAGGCTGGCAGTTGATGTTGATCCATTTTTTATGATGTAGAATCTTATAGGGCTTGATGCCGAAAACAGGAAATGTTAAGGTTTTTAACCGTACATACAGATTTAATATTTTGATAGTTCATCAAAAGTTAACCTTTTTAAAATATGGAAAGATTCTTATGAGACTTAAAATCTTTTTTTTACTATTATTCAGCTTCTTTTTATTAGTCATAAATTCATATGGCGCTATGAAAGAAAGCAAGGGAACCCCTTCTGCAGTAATTGTTTCAAGCAAATACGAATTTCCACCTGTTTTTGAAGGGGTCAGAGTTGTTCACGATTTTATTATTCAAAATAAAGGTTCCGCTGTTCTTGAGATAAAAAGTGTAAAGCCGGTCTGAGGATGCACGGCTGTCTCTTATACGAGACAAATCCCTCCCGGAGGAGAGGGGAAAATAACCCTGGAAGTAAAAACCAAAGGATTTGGTGGGAAAAATCTCAGGAAATCAGCTAAAGTAACTACCAATGATACAAAAAAACCTGAGTTCAAGCTATTTGTTTCAGGGAAAGTTGAAAAATTTGCAACCATTACTCCATCAGCAATAAGGCTTGTCGGTCATAAAGGCCAGAAGGTTCAAGGAACAGTTAAGATAATACCTGAAAAGAAGTATCCGTTCAAAGTTAAGAAAATAAGGGCAGAAAAAGGAGAAAGCATAAGTTACAGGTTGGCAGAAGTAAAAACCTCAAGCGGGCCGGGATATAAGTTAACAGTTGAAAGCGTTCTTAAAACGAATAGTCGTTATTTTGATACTATTTATATTGAAACAGACAGTAATCTGAAGCCTGAGATTATAATAAAAGTAAATACAAAGACAATTTTAAAAAATGATGAAAAATTTAAAAGTTCAAAAAAAAATAAGAACGTAAAAAAAAAACCGAAAAAAAAAACCGAAAAAAAAGCTGGTTACAAAATATATTTTAAACCAAATTCACCAGAAGTTCAGGAGGTTTATATTCCCTTGCTGAAAAAGATGGCTGAACGTTTAAAGTTGGATATTTATCAAAGCAAAAGAATGCTTATACAAGGGCATACTGACGATCAGGGATCAAAAGAGAAGAACCACAGAATCTCACTTGCTCGTGCAACAAAAGTAAGAAATATACTGGTAGAAAGGTTTGGAATAGAAAAAAAGAGGCTTGTTATCGAAGGGAAAGGAGCATCCATGTCTGTTGCCTCTAATAAGACTGAGGCCGGCAGGGCTAAAAACCGCAGGGTTAATTTCTTCATACATGAGAAACGATATGAAGAACGATCATCTTTAAAGCAAAAAACAAAATAAAATAGATAGTGCATGAACGAAAGATCAATGTTTTTCAAATTCAAGGCATGACCTAAATAGGAAATTGGGGCGGGTTTGTTCAGGTTCTATATAACAATAAGGGATAATTAAAATTATCATGAATGGTATCAAGGCAGTGGTTTTTGATTGTGATGGGGTCATGTTCAATACGGATGACGCAAATAAGGCGTATTATAACAGTATATTAAGCCATTTTAAAAAACCTGATATGACTTTAGATGAATTTAACTTTGCACAGATGCATACCGCAGATGAATCAATAGCCCATCTTTTTAAAGAAAGGGAAAGTTTTAAAAAAGCCCAGGAATATCGGAAGAAAATGAGCTATTTCCCGTTTATTAAAGATATGGAAATGGAGCCTTACCTTATACCATTGTTAAAAAAACTTCGACCTGAATTTAAGACAGCGATTGCCACAAACCGCTCAGATACAATGAACAGCGTTCTTCAGGAACACGGACTTGAAGAATATTTTGATATAGTTGTTAGTGCACTTGATGTAAAAATGCCCAAACCTCATCCCGAACCACTACTTAAAGTTCTGAAATATTTTAATATCGGTTCTACCCAGGCTATATATATCGGAGACTCGGAGCTTGACGAATTATCTGCAAAAAAAGCAGGAGTACCCCTTGTTGCCTATAACAATCAATCGCTTACTGCAGATTTTCACATAACAAGTTTAAAACAGATAGAAAATATAATAATGTAATAACCACTACCCCGGGTTTTAAATTTGATGGCGTCGTAAAAAGTCTCCATATACTGCGTTATAGCATTTGGCCAGATGTTCGACATACTACATGTATGCCTTCACACCTGGCCCAATGCTATGCCTTGTATATGAAGATTTTTACTTAGCCATCGAATATACTTTTTACGAAGCTATCAGGATTTCTTTTCCAGAAATTCAGCATATTGTCGAAGTTTCCCAAGAGCCCTTACCGCTCGTTCATAGCCAGGGAATGCAATTGTACGACCGGTTTCGTTCATCTTCTCAGTAATCTCTTGGTAGTTTCTACCATGCAGTACGCAAACTATCGGTTTTTCTTTATATTTTTCAGCAATATGCGTAACGATCTCTGTCGGATCAATATAATCTTTTTTATTGAAAACACCTGCAATAAAAAGAATCCCGTCAACTGTAGGGTCCTCTGCTACAATTTCCAGTACGATCTTGGAAACCTCAATATATTTTTTTGAAAGGTCTGTACCTGTTTTACTGAAAATAACAGGCCAGATATCTATTGGGTTTTGCATTGTTGCCCATGGGAAGGACATTTTCTGGATTTTCGCTTTTGTTTCCGGTAAAAGGTCTGCCAGATGTAACCCGTGATCTTGACAGGCATCGGCTGAAAGAACACCACCTGAACCGCTCATGGTAACAATTCCTAACCCCTTTCCTTTCATAAGTGGCAAGCAGGAAAAGGATTTTGCAAGATCATTCTGTTCCTCTACATCTGTAACTCTGATTATTCCGCATTGCCCGAAAACGGCATTGTAAACTTTATCGTTTCCGGCCAACTGTGAAGTATGGGACAAGGCTGCCGTGCTTCCGGGTTCATTCCGTCCCGCTTTTAATGCAAGAATGGGCTTTTTCCTGGATACCCTTTTTGCTACTTCCATAAATCTTCTTCCGTTTTGTATGCCTTCGATATATAAGGTGATTACACGGATATCAGGGTCATCCTCAAAGTATTCCAGGCAATCGGAGAAATCGATATCAGCAGAATTACCGACATCTATTCCCTTTCCCGATGGGAGGAAGTATTGCGTACCTGTAAAAAATGATCCGGTTTGGGCAATTGTCCCTACAGGGATTCTGGTTACTATGGCTCGTGCGAAGGCGGTGTTTACATATGTAAATGCATTAGCAATGCCTAATGTGTTTGGGCCCAGGAGACGCCCCCCTGAATTTTTAAGGACTTTTACCATCTCTATCTCAAGTTCCCGGCCCTCTTCATCAAAATCCGCAAAACCCTGTGTTAAAATCGCAACCGCTTTTACTCCCTTTTTCGCACAATCTTTAACGATTTCCAGGACAGTTGGACGGGGTGTTGCGATTATTGCAAGGTCTATTTCGTCAGGAATATCTTTCAGGTGAGGGTATGTTTTGACATTCAAGATCTCATCCGTACCTGGATTCACCGGATAAACTTTTCCTGAGTAGCCATATTCAAGCAGATTCTCCAGGATATTAAGAGATAATTTTCCTGTGCGCCTAGGAACCCCAATTAAGGCAATAGTTTTTGGTTCCATAAAGAATTTAATCTGTTCACGGATATTCATGATTTATAACCTTAATGTAGTTATATTTCAAAGTGATATGATTATGTAATTTCTTTTACCTGTTTATTAACTATTTATAACAACCTATAACACCGGCAAAAAAACCTCGCAATAGGATAATCATTGGAGATTTTCTCAAGCCTTAGTGTGGTCATGATTTTGTAATGAAATAGTTATCAATTTAATTTAATGTAAATTAAAAATATATCAATTTCTTACTTTACTCAATTTTGTAATTTAATTTATTTTTATTATTTCAATGTTTTCCTTAATTTGATATATAAGCTATTATCTTTATAATATGTTAAGTTTCAGATTTGATCTGTTTAAATTTTCGGTGGATGGTATGAAAAAGAAATTATTCCAAGGTTTTTTAGCTTTTTTGTTTTTAATTTTACTTTTTTCAAGTGGATGTGCTCATAGGCCTGAATCCTCTTCATCCGGTTATATGTCAGGCTCATCATTGAGTCAAAATGAGGCCGTGATCAGCGATGATGAAGACGATTTAAATGATGATTTCGGATTGCTTGAAGATGAATTTGAAGAAGAAGCCGATCAAATTTCAGATCCTCTATATTATTGGAACAAGGTCATGTTCCACATTAATGACAAACTTTACTATTGGGCCATGAAGCCTATTTCAAAAGGATACAAGGCTGCGACACCTACGTTTTTTAGAAGAGGTATAAAAAACTTCTTTCGCAATCTTACAACTCCTCTAAGATTTGTTAACTGTGTTTTACAGGGTAAGGGTAATGCTGCGGAAAGAGAATTTGCGAGATTTCTTGTAAACAGTTCGATTGGTGTTCTGGGAATCGGTGATCCTGCGAGCAAATACCCCAAACTCAAGGCTCCTGATAGTGAAAGTTTTGGTCAGACTTTTGCAACATACGGGATTGGTGAAGGTTTTTATATTGTATGGCCGGTTTTAGGGCCATCAACCCTCCGCAACTCAGTAGGAATGATAGGAGATAAATTGCTTAGTCCCGTCAGTTATGTTGACCCGACCGAAGCATCAGCCGGAATTACTGCCCTCGATATGGTCAACTCAGTATCTTTCAAGATAGGGGACTATGAATCACTTAAAAAGGCATCAATTGATCCTTACACAGCCTTTCGAAATATCTATCTTCAAAACTTCAGAAAAAAAGTTGAAAAGTAAAGCCTTCGAGACCTCTGCAGAATATTCATTTTTGTTCGAGTTCAAGAAAGGCGAAGATTTTAACCGCAGGAATACATTGAGTATTTCGAGGATTAAACTTTGAGCCTGACACAGAAATCGGGTAAAAAGGGATGTTATGCAAAGGTCTCGCTTCTATTGGTTGCCAAGGCCATTGTGTACACCGCAGTCCGGGCATTGCCATGTAATACCGTTGCAGGACATCCCCCAGAAATTTTCCTCGAGACATTCCTGACAGATGTTAAATCCGCACCTGCATGGCCAGTTGAATGTTCTTTTCATCCTGCAGCAATGACAGCTTTCCTCTTTTGCCCTCAGTCTTTTTTCTCTGTATGATAATTTACCCGAGTAGTCGGCCATGCTCTACCTTTATACATTTATTCATTACTACATCTAAGCCTTTTGATTTCAGAAGGTCTGCAGCTTCTTTATTTTCAATATTAAGCTGCATCCAGAAAGCTTTCGGCTTTGGGTTTTTGCTGACAGTTTCTTCGGCATGGGGTATGACAAGCTCCGATCTTCTGAAAACATTTACAATATCGATCGGTTCGTCGATATCATCAAGAGATGCATATGCTTTTTCACCAAGAATCTCCTTTTGACCGGGTCGAACAGGAATAACCCTGTACCCTTTCTCCTGGAGATATTTAGCTACTTTATAGGAATCTCTTTCAGGTTTGGGGCTTAGTCCAAGAATGGCTATCGTTTTATTATTTTCAAGGAGTTCCTTGATTTTATCATCTTGATTAATGATGTTTCCGGTTTTCATAAAATACTCCAATGGCAGTCTTGTTGTTTATAATTATTCATGATATCCGTGATGATGTTACGGACAAATTATTAAATAAAATAATCTTGATCTGCATTTCTGCAAGCCATTAACTAAATAAAATAGCGAAAGGGGCACAATGTGTCAACCAGTTCAAATCCGGGAATAACTCGAGAAGAAGCGATATTGCTTTTAAGAGATTATCTTAAGAATGGAAAAATGATATCCCACTCGCTGGCTTCCGAGGCAATAATGTGCAGGATAGCCGAAAAATTCGGAGAAGATCCTGAGATATGGGGCCTTGCAGGGCTTTTACACGATCTTGATTATGAGCTGACAAATGAAGATCCTTCCAGACACGGGGCTGAAACGGCAAATATACTTGAAGAAAAAGGGGTTTCATCAGAAATTATTGATGTAATAAGAATGCACAATGCCGAAGGTTTGGGATTAGTGCGTTCGACGCTTTTTGAACATGCCCTTACATGTGCGGAAACCATAACCGGTATGATTGTGGCAACCACTCTTGTATATCCTGATAAGAAAGTTGCAGGCGTTAAGGTCAAATCGGTTACAAAAAGAATGAAAACAAAACATTTTGCACGTGCAGTCAGTCGTGAAAGAATAATGGAATGCGAAAAAATCGGCCTTAATCTAAACGACTTTATTGCTCTCAGTCTTGAGGCCATGGAGGAAGTTTCAGAGGATATTGGATTATAAATGGAAAAAACATTATATCTTATAGATGGAAGCGCTTATATTTACCGTGCATATCACGCAATAAGAGGGCTTTCCAATTCGAAAGGGGAGCCTACAAATGCAATCTTTGGCTTTACCAATATACTTAACAAGCTTATAGAGGATAAAAAGCCTGAGTATGCAGTTATGCTTTTTGATGCCAAAGGACCGACTTTCAGGCATAAAATGTATGGTGAGTATAAGGCTAATCGTCCCCCTATGCCGGAAGATCTTGTTGTTCAGCTCCCTTATATAAAGAAGGTTACAAAAGGTTTTAACATCCCGGTGATTGAAAAGGAGGGATTTGAAGCTGACGATCTTATCGGAACGCTTGCCCGGCTTGCCGAAGAAGAAGGTTTTTTTGTTATTATGGTTACAGGTGATAAGGACTTTATGCAGCTTGTGTCGGACAGGTCCATAATATGGGATCCCATGAAGGATATCATTATAGATAAGGGTTATGTAAAAGAAAAAACAGGTGTTGAAGTTGGTCAGGTAATAGATGTAATGGGACTTACAGGGGATAAGTCTGACAATGTCCCCGGTGTACCAGGTATTGGTCCGAAAACCGCATCTGATTTGATTAATAATTATGGAAACCTTGAAAGCCTTTATGAACAGTTGGACAAAATTACCAAGAAAAAGCAGCATGAAAATCTCACAAAACACAAAGATCAGGCTTTTTTAAGCAAACGTCTTGTTACTATAGATACAAATACCCCTGTTGCCTTTGACTCTGAATTGTTCAGGCTTAAAAATCCGGACAATAATTTACTTTCAGATCTTTTTAAAGAACTGGAATTTAGAAAATTTCAGCAGGCCTTTAAAAAGGAGACCGATCTTTCCAAAAAGAAATACAGTCCTGTACTTGATCTGGGAACGTTTTCAGAACTTGTAAACAGGCTCGAAAATTCAGAGATTTTTGCATTAGATACTGAAACTACCGGGAAAAACCCCATGCATGCCGATCTTGTGGGGCTTTCTTTTTCCTTTATTCAAGATGAAGCCTTTTATATCCCGGTTGGTCATGATTATCCTGATGCTCCTGAACAGCTTGATATGGAAACAGTATTATCTGCTCTTCGACCGATTCTTGAAAACCCGGATATAAAAAAAGTCGGCCAGAATATCAAATATGACTGGATTGTTCTAAATAGAAGCGGAATCAACCTTAAAGGAGTAGCGTTTGATACAATGATAGCCTCATATCTGATCAATCCGTCAAGACGGGGCCACAGCCTTGATCAGATCGCGTTGGACAATTTCAGTCATCAGATGATTTCCTATGAAGAAGCCATTAAATCGGATACAGCCAAAGGAAAAAAACTGTCCTCCTTTGCCAAGGTTCCTATTGAAAAGGCTGTGCCTTATGCTTGTGAGGATGCAGACCTGACATTCATGGCATTCAAACTGTTATCTGGCCTGCTTAAGGAAAAAGGGTTTTATGAACTATTTGAAAATATTGAAATGCCCCTTATAAGTGTTCTTACAAATATGGAGCTAAATGGTATAAAAGTAGACAGGGAAAAGCTTTACGACCTTTCTAAGTCTTTTGAGCATGAACTTGAAAGGATTGAGAATGAAGTATATTCTCTTGCCGGTGAAGAATTTAATATCAAATCATCACAACAACTTGGCAGTATTCTCTTTGAAAAGCTCAAACTTCCGGTACAGAAAAAAACAAAAAAAAAGACAGGTTATTCCACTGATGTTGATGTTTTAAAAATACTTTCCACAATGCATGAACTACCGGCTCTGATTTTGAGGCAGAGGACCCTTGCAAAACTTAAATCAACATACACAGATGCGTTGTCTGATCTTGTTCATCAGGAGACAGGGCGAATTCATACTTCATTTAACCAGACTATTACGGCTACAGGCCGGCTGAGCAGCTCCAAGCCGAATCTGCAGAATATTCCAATACGCACTGATGAAGGCAGAGAGATCCGGAAAGCATTTATTCCAAGGAGCGGATGGACACTAATAGCGGCCGATTATTCACAGATTGAACTGAGGATTCTTGCCCACTATTCTGATGATGAAATTTTAAAGGATGCTTTTATAAAGGATGAGGATATTCATACACGTACGGCTGCCGAGGTTTTTCAGGAATTTCCTTCATTTATTACACCTGATATGAGAAGACAGGCTAAGGTGATAAATTTTGGTATTATATACGGTATGAGTCCGTTCGGCCTTTCAAAAGAACTGGATATAAGCCAGAAAATGGCCAAAAACTATATTGATGGATACTTTAAAAGATACAATAAGGTAAAACTGTTTATCGATCATGCAATTGAAGAAGCAAGAAAAACCGGAACAGCGAGCACACTTCTGGGCAGGAAACGTCCTATTCCAGATATTAAAAGCTCAAACAGGAATGTGAGAATGTTTGCTGAACGAACAGCAGTTAATACACCTATTCAGGGTACTGCAGCCGATTTGATAAAAATTGCAATGATAAACGTGGATCTTGCCTTCAGGAAAGAAGGGCTTAAATCGGCGATGCTTCTTTCAGTGCATGATGAAATAGTGTTTGAGTCTCCTCCGGAAGAGGTTGATATAGTTATGGATCTTGTTGAAAAGACAATGGAAGGTGTCTGGGATCTGAAGGTTCCCCTGAAAGTTAATTTAGCTTCAGGGCAAAACTGGGCTGACGCACATTAACCTTGATGGCGTCGTAAAAAGTCTCCATCTACTGCGTTATAGCGGTTGGTCAGACGCTCGACATACTACATGTATGCCTTCACGCCTGACCAACCGCTATGTCTTGTATATGAAAATTTTTACTTAGCCATCGAATATACTTATTACGAGTTCATCAACCTTAAGGGCTATAGAAGAACTCCGGCTGTTCAATAGGAAATATGGGGACATTAGGAATTATATTATATGCGTCTTGATCAGAAATCTGTACATAGAAAAGAAATGATTCCATGGTATGATTCGGATTATTCTCATTATTTCATGATAGTATTTATGTTTTTTGTTTTCCTTTTCGGGGTTCAGGGAGTTACGGTTGCAAAAGAAAATGTGGATTATAGTGACTTTTTATGGCCGCCAACCATTATGCTGGTTATGAGCGGTCTGCTTATCATTTCTTGTGCTCTTAGAATTGTAAGGCGGTATATTAAAAAGTATCAGGACAGGCAAATTTGATGGCGTCGTAAAAAGTCACCATCTACTAGGTTATTGAGGATGGCAAAGTAAAAAGTTCAAGATCAAGGCGACGCAAATCCCGAGGAATGAGGTGTACTTATAGTACGTCGCAGCGACGAGGGATGCAGCGCAACGAAGATATTGGACTTTTTGCGAAGCCATTAATATTATTCGCCTTTATTTTCAATATAAGGATATAAAAGCTCGATAAAAAAGTGGACCATTTTAGCTGTCACTCCCCAGATAACAACATCTTCAAATGGATAAACCAATTCCATGACATCAGGTAGTCTGCCATGAAAATTGCTTTCAATATGGATTTTTATTAAGCTGTTTAAAGGTATTTCAAGAACTTTTGATATTTCTGCTGTTTCAAAACGGATATTTCCTTCACCGTTCCATATTCCAACAAAAACTTCAATATCCTTATTGTTTAGTGTTTGAAAGTGCCCAAGTGAACCAATAAATTCGACATTGTTCCTGGAAATATTTACCTCTTCTTCCATTTCACGGCGAGCAGCATCAATGTTACTTTTGTCCGCCTCATCAACATGGCCACCCGGCAGAGCCACCTGGTTTCTCCATGGATATCCTTTATTATCGGCTTTCAATATAGCAAGTAGGTGAAGTTCTTTCTTATCAAACAGAAGAAAGGATACGCTGGTTTGCTGAAAAGAAAATCCGAGAGGTCTTTCCGGAAGAGATGCATTCTTAAGTAAATGTCTTAAACAGGATATATCGATTTTCATAAAAACTTTCTATACTTATATACAAATTATTACATTAAAAAATCGTAACAATATAATTATAAAAAGCATATTCTTTTTATAATTATATTGATTCAAAACCTTTATTAGTTTTTCACTTAATTCCATATTGATAAACTCGTAAAAAGTACTAACGATGTCTAAGTAGAAATCTTCATATACAAGGCATAGCGATTGATCAGGAGTGAAGGCATACATGTAGTATGTCGAACTTCTGATCAATCGCTATAACGCAGTAGATGGAGACTTTTTACGACGCCATCCATATTAACCGCTGAGCTCTTTTGAACGTGCAGCAGCAGCGCCTATTGCTTCTATAAAATTCTCCTTTACACTGTTCTTTTCAAGAACCTTAAATGCTGCTTCTGTTGTACCGCCCGGAGACGCTACTTTTTTCCGTAATGTTTCCGGAGAGTCTTCTGTTTCTTCCATTAGTTTGATTGCACCTTTCATGGTCTTCATGGTCAATGTAACCGCTTTGTCAGGATCAAGGCCTATTTTTATCCCTGCATCTATCATTGATTCAGCGAGATAAAAAATATAAGCCGGACCGGAGCCTGAAAGGGCGGTTACTGCATCCATATGTTCTTCTCCCAATTCAACAACACTCCCCATTGCTTCTAATATCGTTTTTGTTACCCTTATGTCATCATCAGAAGCATGCCTGTTTGGGCTCATACCTGACATGCCGGCCAGAACCAGGGCCGGTGTATTAGGCATTACGCGAATTATCGGGAGCTTCTCCTCATATTTTTTATCATCAAGGGTATTATAAAGAATGGTTTCAATTTTTTTTGTAGTGATTCCGGCGGCTATAGAGATTATAAGGCGGTGTTTTGAAGGTCTGCTAAAGTCATCCCGGAGGGTTATCTGTGATAGAATCTCATCCATATGTTGCGGTTTAATTGACAGGATAATAATATCACATATAGAATAAAGCTCCAGGTTGTCGTGAGTAATATTGATGCCATAAGTTTCTTTA